>CAYOUO010000304.1:0-5274 GCA_964407155.1 uncultured Hyphomicrobiales bacterium
GCGGCCGATCGCCGGCATCAGCGTATTCTCGGTGAGGTCGAGCGTCGCGATACCGCCCGAGCGCAGCCGGTCGACCGGCAGCAGCGCCACGCCCGCGTCGATGGCGCGCCGCGGCGTCATCTTCTGCGGCAGATCCTGTCCGTTGACCACGAGGCGCCCACCGGTCCGCGGCGCGACGCCGCCGAGCACCAGCGGCAGTTCGCCGATCCCGCTTTCCGTCAGGCCGGCGATGCCGACGATTTCGCCGCGGCGCAGGGTGAACGACACGTCGCGCAGGACCTGCCCGGACAGGTGTTCGGCCACCAGGACCGGCCCGCTGCTCGAACCGGCCGCCGATGTGTCGCTCCCGGCGAGGCCAAATGCCTTCCACAGGCGCGCCATGGCGCCGTCGGCCGAGCCGGCGGCTTCAGCGGAGGGAACGCTCGGGCCGACCATCATGCTGACGAGCTCCCGGTGCTCGGCCTCTCCGGCCGGTGCGGCGTGCACGACGCGGCCGCTGCGCAGGACCGTGACGCGGTCGGCGCGGCCGCGGAGTTCCGCCAGCCGGTGGGTGACCATCAGCACCGCCGTTCCCTTGTCGGCGATCGCCCGGACGTGGTCGAGAAACGCTTCCGCCTGCCTTTCCGGCAGCGGTGCGGTCACCTCGTCGAGAATGAGAAGCTGGAGACCGGTCTTCACCTGGTCGAGCGCGACCACGACCGAGACCAGAGCCCGTTCTGCCGGGCTGAGCTTTGCTCCCAGCATGCGCGGATCGACGTTGACGTTATGGGCTTGGAGCATTGCCGCGGTATCGGCGTGCAGCTTGTCCCAGGCAATGCGGCCGGCGCGCATCGGATATCCGCGGAACAGCGCCACGCTTTCGGCGACGGTCATCGTGTCGATGAGCGGCGCCTCCTGGTGGACCACGGCGATGCCGAACTGCGCGGCCTGGGTGGGAGAGGCCAGCGCCGGCAGTTGCCGGCCGCCGACCGTGATCGTTCCCTGATCGGGCTGGTAGACGCCGGTCAGAACCTTGACCAGCGTCGACTTGCCGCTGCCGTTGGCGCCGAGCAGGGCATGGATCTCTCCGTCACGAAGATTGATCGCGACATTGTCGAGGGCACGGACGCCCGCGAACTCCTTGATCAATCCGGTGGCGGAGAGGGCCATCGCTGCTGCTTACTGCCAGAGCGCCAGGAACTTTTCCTGGTAGCCCGTCGGCGCCTGCCAGTCTGAGCCCGGAGCCGGCAGGTTGGTCTTGTCGAGCACGACGAACGGGAGGTTCTCGCCGTGCGGCTCGAACAGCGGCTGCTTGTTCAGCATGCGGATCGTCTGGTCGACCATCGCCCAGCCCATGGACTCGTTGTCATAAGCGCCATCGGCCGTCTGCACGCGGCCCTGACGGATGAAGTCGAGGTTCTGCTGGTTGCCGAGCGCGCCGACGAGCTTGACCTTCTTGGCCATGCCGGCCTGCGTGATCGCCGCCACCTGTGCCGCCGAGGGCGGATCGAAGGCGCCGTAGATGTAGTCGACGTCCGGGTGCGTGCGCAGGTAGTCGACCGTCATCTGGCCGAGCTGCGTCGCGATCTGGGTCGCAGTGAAGTAGATCTGCTTCGATACGGTGCAGGTCGTGCACTCCTTGAAGCCCTTCAGGATGCCGACTTCCTGCGCCATGATCGACGGGAACTCCTTGTCGGAGAACAGCGCGACATTCGCCTTGCCGTTCGAATCGGCGATGATCCACTGGGCCATGTGCTCGCCGAGTGTAATGTAATCCGGCGAAACGTCGAATTCGAACCCGAGCCCATTCGGCGCCGAGAGGTTCACCGGGTTCGGCGTGTCGATGCCGTTCGATCCGGCGATGACCGGGATGCCGGCGGCCTTCGCCTTGGCCAGCGACAGCTGGATCAGGTTCGGATCGATGGCGATGGTCGCGATGACATTCACGCCCGACGAAATGGCGTCGAGGATCGCGGCGTTCTGCTTGCTGGGCGTGCCGCCGCCGTCATAGACCTTGACGCTCCAGCCGAGCTTCTCGCCGGCGTGGGTGATGCCATCGGCCGGCGAAACGCACCCGTGCAGCACCGAGGCGCAGGTGATCACGGCAATCTTGATGCCCTTCGGCGCCTTGGCCGGTGTCGTCGGGCCGGCATATTGCGCCGGCGTCATCGTGCGAGCGGCGGCCAGCACGTCGTCCTGCGCCATCGCCACGGGCGATGCGGCAATCGCACCCACCGCGAGCGCGGCGGCCATCAGCACGGCCTTGCCGTTTCGGCTCATCTTGCGTTCTGCCCCAGTCATCGTTCCTCCTGAAGGTGTCGGTTGATTGAAAAGCCGGCCGCCCACAGAACGTGGTGCGGCTTCCCGGGGAAATCGGGCGATCGGGCCGAGGCGGTCGTCGCCTGAAAGGCCCGCGGTCTTGCTCCTCCCTGCCGCCGCCATCCTTTTTGCGATGGCTAATCATTTGTGCGGACAACGCGCATTTGCGCTCGGGGAGGCGAAGGTGTCAAGCGAAGAGTCGCCGTCAGTCTTCGCAGCGACGTAAGCGAAATAAGCCGGCGATGCAATACCGGTCGCAGATATTCCATGGAGCGGCGCTCAATCCAGAACGTCAAATGCGCGTTTGTCGCACAAATGACCGAAAGTCAGGGAGTTTCACGGCTCGCTTCGGCCTTCGTCTGCTCGTCGAGGCCGATAATCGTCCGAACATTACCCACGCTGGTGGCGAGCGTTCCTATGATGCCTGAGCGCAGCGCGCCCAAAAGCGGCAGCGTCTTGCTGCGTTCGCTCGCCACCGCCACCACGTTCGGGATGCGGCGGAAATCGTTGTGCGAAAGACCGATGACGCGATGGTGCAGTTCCGGCGCCGAGAGGTGCCCATTGATGTCGAGAAAATCGTAGCCCGAGACGTCGACGACGGTGCCATTCATCCGCGCCTGCGCGATTTCCGCCGGCGTGTACCAGCCCATGCGCACGAGGTAGCTCGATTCGCTGAGATCGCCGATGCCGATCAGCGCCATGTCGGCGCGGCGAGCGCGATCGAGCGTCTGCTGTACGGTCGGGTCGCGCAGCAGCAGCCGGCGGAGTTCGGGATCGGTGACGTGCGCCGGCGCGTAGAGCGTCTCGCTGCGCCCGCCGAACGCCGACGCGAAACGCCGCGCGATATGATCGGAGTTCAGTCCTTCACCGGCCTTCAGCGACCCGCCGATGGAACTCACGAACATCGCCGCGCGGCGCGGCGGCGTGCCGAGGTTGGCGGTGATGGCGGCGAGGTTGCGGCCCATGCCCACCGCCACCGTCGTCTGCTCGGTCAGCGATTCATCGAGATAGTCGGCGACCAGCTGTGCCACGGCGCCGCGCTGCTGATCTTCGTCTTCGTAATCGACGGCGATGAGCGCACGCTGGATTCCGAAGCGCACTTTCAGCTCCTGCTCCAGCGCGGAGAACTCGGCGGGATTGAGGTTGATGCGGATGGTCACCAGACCGAGCTCGCGCGCCATGCGGATCAGGCGGCCGATCTTGGTGCGCGACAGGTTCAGGGATCGGGAAATCTCGTCCTGGGTCTTGCCCTCGAAGTAATATTGCTTCGAGACTGCGGTCGCGAGGCTGATCTCGTTGGTATCTGTCGCCATGCCGGTCCCCGCTGCCAACTGCGCCGGCAGTCATCCAGTCGGCGCGCCGCCGGCTGCTGCCGGCCGGGAACTTAGCCCCTCCCGCGTCCCCTGCAACAGGGCGCCGTCCGCGACAAGCGTTGCGGATGATTAACGCCGCCGGTCGTTCAGCCTTCTACGCCAGCCGGAACGAGGCCGACCTGAGCTGCATCGGATCGGCGGAAAAGCCGACGTAAACGTCAAAGTCGCCGGGCTCGACGATCGGCTGCAGGTTTGCATCCAGGAACGCGAAATCCTTGCGTTCGAGCGTGAAGCTCACGCGGCGCCCCTCGCGCGGCGACAGCGTCAGCGACAGAAAACGCTTCAGCTCGAGCAGCGGGCGGGACACGCTCGCGACGGGATCGTGCACGAACAAAAACAGCGTCGTGGTCCCGGCGCGTTCGCTTTCGTTGGTGACGCTGATCTCGACGGTGACGCTGTTGGCGACCGTGACTTTGGGATCGGAGGTGCGGAACGCGCTGTAGGACAGTCCGTGGCCAAAGGGAAATTGCGGGCTGTTCGGCACATCCAGATACTTGCTGGTGTACTTGTCCGCCGGATTTTCCGGCCGGCCCGTCGGTCGCGCGTCGTAGGCGATCGGCACCTGCCCGACGTCGCGCGGCCAGGTCACCGCGAGATGGCCCGAGGGATTGGCGTTGCCGGTGAGAACATCGGCGATCGCGTTGCCGGCTTCGCTGCCGGGAAATCCGGCGAGCAGCAGCGCACCGGCAGCGGCCGCAAGGCGCGGAATTGCGAGCGGCCGCCCCGAAAACACCACAGCGATGACGGGCTTGCCCGCGGCGATGACGGCGTCGGCAAGTTCCTGCTGCCGGCCGGGGAGATCAAGGTGCGACCGGCTTGCCGCCTCGCCGCTCATCAGCGCCGCTTCGCCAACGCAGAGAATGACGCAATCGGCTGCGCGTGCTGCCGCAACCGCCTCGGCGATAGTCTCGGCATCACCGGAGATCGACGTCCCGGCGACGTGGACGATGTCTGCCGCCGGCAACGCGGTGCGAAGCCCGGCAAGCACGCTGACGGCGGCGGCGCCCACGCCGGCCGCCGACCACGGGCCGAGCATTTCGGAGGGCGCGTCGGCCAGCGGCCCTATGACCGCGATACGCTTGAACTGCGGCGACAACGGCAGCAGGTCGCCCCGGTTTTCGGCCAGAACGAGCGAGCGGACGGCTGCTTCGCGCGCCACCGCCTTGTGTTCTGCAGGGGAGGGCACGGGATCGGAGCGGATACCATAGGGATCGTCGAACAGCCCGAGACGATCCTTCAGCGCGAAGACGCGCATCACCGCGGCGTCGATCGCGGCCATTGTGACGGTGCCGCGCTTCAGCGCTTCCGGCAGGCCGCGCTCGTAGGCGAAGCCCATCATATCGATATCGACGCCCGCATTGAGCGCAAGCGCCGCCGCCTCGACATGGTCGGCCGCGACGCCGTGTTTGATCAGTTCGCTGATCGCGTTGTAGTCGCTGATCACGAGCCCGGAGAATCCCCACGTTTCCCGCAAGAGGCCGGTAATCAGCCGGCGATGGCCCGTCATCGGAATGCCGGCAAGCGTCGTGAAGGCCGGCATGATCGCTGCCGCACCGGCAACGACGGCCGCCAGGAACGGCGGCAGGTAGATTTCGGCAAGCGC
>CAYOUO010000305.1:0-6202 GCA_964407155.1 uncultured Hyphomicrobiales bacterium
AATGTTTTGCTGTCGAGGCCGATTCTCCTTTTGGCAATGGTACTTATCGCTGCCAACGTCTCCCTCAGATTCTCGCGTTCCCGCGACCTCGGCAGGGTGATTATTACTGGCGTGGCCGTAGGCTTCATGCTTTATGTTGTAACCAATATTTCGTTGGATTTGGGGAGCGGAGGCATCGTACCGCCGCCGCTGGCTGCTTGGCTTCCCGCGATCGCCGCATCTCTGTTCGGCGTCACGGTTTTGTTGCACCTGGAGGACGGATGAGGGGGGCGCCGCTGCGCCACGTCGGTCGAGGGGCACGGGCGATCGCGACGGTTGTCGCGACGTTCGGTCTTTTGTCTTTCGCCGCCTGGACGCAAGCGCCGCCCGCGGACGCCGCGCCGGCGAGCACTCTGTCATCGAGCACGACAGCCAATCCTGACGCGGAGTTTGGCGTTGCCTTTGCGCCGCCGAAGATCGGCAAGAACGAGAAGATGCTCGTCGAGTCCGACCAACTCGTTTACGACTACGATCACAACAGCGTCGCCGCCGTAGGCAACGTCAAGATCTACTACGCGGGCTATACGCTCCAGGCCGACAGGGTCACCTACAACAAGAACACCAAGCGCCTGGTCGCCACCGGGCACGTCAAGATGGTCGATCCGTCGGGTGCCGCCGTATCGTCCGACTACATCGACATCACCGACGACTTCCGCGACGGCTTCATCCAGTCGTTGCGCGTCGACACGCCCCAGGAGACGCATTTCGCCGCCGAGCGCGCCGAGCGCGCCAGCGGTACCAAGACGACCTTCATCAACGGCGAATACACGGCGTGTGAACCCTGCGCCGAGCACCCGGAAAAGCCACCGCTGTGGACCGTGAAGGCCGCGAAGATCGTGATCAATCACGAGACGCACGAGGTGGACTTCACCGACGCGCAGATCGAGATGTTCGGCAAGCCGATCGCCGACCTGCCGTATTTTTCGATCCCCGACCCGTCGGTGAAGCGCAAGAGCGGTTTCCTCACGCCGAACCTCGGATATTCCGGACGCACCGGTTTCTTCGCATCCGTCCCTTATTACTGGGCGCTCTCGCCGAGCTACGATCTGACCGTGGCGCCGACGGTGTTCTCGCGTCAGGGCCTTCTGCTCGGCGGCGAATGGCGGCAGCGTTCCGACTACGGCCAGTACACGATCGACGCCGCTGGCATCGACCAGCTGGACCCCGATGCGTTCAAGCCGGATTCGCCTTCGCGCCGCGGGCTGCGCGGCGGCATTCGCACCACGGGCACCGAGTATCTGAACAACGACTGGACGCTGGGCTGGGACGGCACCTTGTCGACCGACCGGTTGTTCACCCGCGACTACGCGGTGCTCAACCACGACACCTCGGTCACCACGTCGAACATCCACCTCACCGGCATCGGCGACCGCGACTATTTCAATATGGAAGCCGACTACTACCAGCTTCTGACCGATCCTTCGTCGCCCGAGCTGGTCGGCAAGCCGTGGCTCTACGAGCAGGACCGTCAGGCATGGGCGGCTCCCGTCATCGACTACAATCGCATCGGCGATAATCAGATCTTTGGCGGCCAGGTCACCTACACCTCAAATCTGGCGAATGTCGTTCGCGCCACCGACGATCCGTACGGCTTCGGATCTTACTACGCCGCTACTTCCGGAGACGTGGTGCGCGCCACCCAGGAGGCGGAGTGGCAGCGCCAGTTCGTCGGCCCGATGGGCCAGCTCATCACGCCGTGGGCCTCCGTGCGCGGCGATGTCTTCGCGATGGACAACAGTTCGTCCGGAGCCTTTGCCTCCGGTCAGCTGACCGACGCCAATCTCGTCGGCCGTTTCATGCCCGCGATCGGCGTCGACTGGAGCCTGCCGGTCCTCATCACCACGGCCGGCGCCACGCACATCATCGAGCCGATCGCGCAGTTGATCGTCCGGCCGGATGAGACCGACATCGGCATGCTGCCCAATAACGACGCGCAGAGCCTGGTGTTCGATACCTCGACGCTGTTCGAACACGACAAGTTCTCCGGCTTCGACCGGGTCGAGGGCGGCACGCGCGCCAATCTCGGCATCCACTACACCGGCACGTTTGCGAACGGCGCCTCCGTGAACGCGACCGTCGGGGAGTCCATCCAGCTGGCCGGCGCCAATTCCTTTGCCGGCGATGCGACTTACGACGTCGGCGCCACGTCCGGCCTGGCCAGCACCTACTCCGATTACGTTGCCGGCGTCGCGGTCGATACGGGCGTCGGCCCGAGCGTCAGCGCCGAGACCCGCTTCGATCACGCCAGCTTCGAACTCAACCGCGCCGAATTGCAGGCCACCGCTGCGCTCGGGCCCGTGACCACCTCGGCCGCTTACCTTTATCTGCGCGACGACCCGCTCAGTCTTTACGAGGGGGCGCCGCAGGATGCCTCGGTGGTGCGTGGCGCGGCCTCGGTCAACTTCGCCGAGAACTGGCGCGCGTTCGGCACGCTCACCTACGATCTCACCACCAACAGCGTTGCCGGCGACAGCTTCGGCATTGCTTTCGACAACGAATGTCTGACGCTCTCGGTGGCCTACAGCCAGACCGTGTTGAGCGACGATCCGAACCAGTGGATCACGTTCCGCCTCGCGCTGCGCACGTTCGGCGAGACCGGCGTCAGCGCCGATCTTGGCAAGCTGTCCAACTGATCCGGCCGCGAATTCATGAATTCGCCGGAATCGGCTTCATGACTTTGGCCATGAAGAAACATGGCAAAGTCGTTATCCACCGCTGTTCTCCCACACGCCGCTCACGGCATGTTACGGTGCCGCGCCTGCTGTTTGCTGAAGCGGCAGGCTTGAATTGGCGATCAGGGATCTCGCAGTGACTTCAAATAACTTGCGCCGTTTATGGCCGGTGCTGCCGGCGCTCGCCTGTGCCGCGCTGCTCTCTTCGTGCGCCGATATGGGCGACGGCTGGTTCGGTCACAAGGCTGCCACCCCGGCTCCCGCGCCGGCGACTGCGGCAACCGTCGAGCCGCTGGTCAAGCCGAGCGGCCAGACGTCGATCCCGGTTCTCGTGAACGATGTTCCCATCACCGAGTACGACGTAAACCAGCGGCAGCGTCTCGACCGGCTGGGCTCCGGCGGCAAGCCGGTCAGCCGCGACAAGGTGATCGACGAATTGATCGATGAAATGGTCGAATCGATCGAAGCGCAGCGCCAGGGCGTGAGCGTGCCCGATTCCCAGGTGGACGCGGCCTACGCCAATATCGCGCAGCATCTGAAGATGAATCCGGCCGGGCTGAACAAGGCGCTCGCCAGCCAGGGCGTCGACAGCCAGGCGCTGAAGAAGAGGCTGCGGGCCCAGATGCTCTGGCAGCAGCTGGTGCAGCGCCGCACCGTCGCCAAGGCGAAGGTCACCAGCGAGGACATCAAGCAGGCGCTCGCGGCGAAAGATGCCCAGGGCAGCGCCATGGCGACCGAATACGAGCTGCAGCAGATTATCTTCGTCGTCTCGAAGGGATCGTCGGACGCGTTTTTCCAGCAGCGCTGGAACCAGGCGCAGGCCTACCGCCAGAGATTTGCCGGCTGTGACCAGAGCATCGAGCAGGCCAAGTCGCTGCAGGACGTCGTGGTCAAGAACATCGGCCGGCACACGTCGGCCGATTTCGCCGGCCCCCTCGGCGACGCGATCGGGAAAACCAAGGTCGGCGCCGCCACCGCGCCGCAGAAGATCGACCAGGGCATCCAGCTCATTGCGGTTTGCTCGTCACACGAGATCCAGAGCAACGCCCAGGCGCGGACGGAGGCGGAGAACAGCCTCTACATCAAGCAGGCCGCCGACCTCGGGAAGGATTATCTCGACGAGCTCCGCAAGCAGGCCATCATTGAGCGTCGGTGAGTAGCGACGTGCCGGCCGCGCGTACCGTTTTGCCTCTGGCGCTGACGATGGGCGAGCCAGCCGGCATCGCGCCGGACATCACCATTGCGGCATGGCAGCGCCGGGCCGAACTCGGCCTGCCGCCGTTTTATTGCCTGGCCGATCCGGCTCTCATCGCCGCGCGCGCAAAATTGCTGGGAGCGGCCATTCCCATCGAAACGGTCGGTCCCGCCGAGGCCGCTGCAGTTTTCGACCGGGCGTTGCCCGTGGTTTCTCTCGGCGCCGGCGTCACCGCCGCTCCGGGCACGCCCGATGTCGCCAACGCCCAGGCCGTCATCGAGGCCATCGCGCGCGCCGTCGGCGACGTCCGTTCGGGCGTGGCGAGCGCCGTCGTCACCAATCCCATCTCGAAGAAGACGCTATACAGCGCCGGCTTTCTGCATCCGGGCCACACCGAATTCCTCGGCACGTTGTCGGCGGCGTGGACCGGCCGCGCGGCCCGGCCCGTGATGATGATGGCCGGACCGGAGCTGAGGGCCGTCCCCGTCACCATCCACATCCCGCTGGCGGAGGTGCGGCCGGCGCTCAGTCGCGAGTTGATCGTCGAAATCGCCGACACGGTGGCGCACGATCTGCGCACCCGCTTCGGCATAAGCCGGCCGCGGCTGGCGGTCGCCGGGCTCAATCCCCACGCTGGCGAGAACGGCGCGCTCGGCGACGACGAAATCCGCACCATCGCGCCCGCGGTTGCAGATCTGCGCGCCGCGGGGATCGACGCCCGCGGTCCCCTGTCCGCCGACGCGATGTTCCACCCGGCGGCGCGCGCGACATATGACGCGGCGATCTGCATGTATCACGATCAGGCGCTCATTCCGGCCAAGACCGTCAACTTCGCCGGCACCGTGAATGTCACCCTCGGCCTCGCCTTCATCCGCACCTCGCCCGATCATGGCACGGCATTCGACAGTGCCGGCACCGGCAGGGCCGATCATTCGAGTCTCGCTGCGGCGCTGAAGCTCGCGGCCGAGCTCCGCGGCAACGAACTGTCCGCGAGCGGGGTCGCTGCTGGCGGCGCTGGCACTCTCGCTCCCGCCAAGTGAGCCAGATCGACGATCTGCCACCGCTTCGCGACGTCATCGTGCGCTTCGGCCTCGCACCGAAAAAATCGCTCGGTCAGAACTTCCTGCTCGACCTCAATCTCACGGCGCGGATCGCGCGCGCCGCCGGTGACCTCGCGGACGCGACCGTCGTCGAGGTCGGACCCGGTCCCGGCGGTCTCACCCGCGCCCTGCTCGCCGAGGGCGCGCGGCACGTCGTGGCGATCGAGCGCGACGAGCGCTGCCTCGCCGCACTTGCCGAAATTTCCGCACCCTATCCCGGACGCCTCACCGTGATCGCGGCAGATGCGCTCGATGTCGACATGGCGGCCCTCGCCGCCGAACCCGGCCGGAAGCTGGTCGTGGCCAACCTTCCCTACAACGTCGCGACGCCGCTTCTGGTTGGCTGGCTGCGCGCGGAGCCCTGGCCGCCCTGGTACGAATCCCTGACGTTGATGTTCCAGCGCGAAGTCGCCGAGCGCATCGTGGCCGCCCCCGGCGACGATGCTTACGGAAGGCTCGCCGTTCTGGCCGGCTGGCGGAGCGTGGCGGACATTGCGTTTGACGTCCCGGCGCGGGCCTTCACGCCGCCGCCCAAGGTCACCTCCTCCGTCGTCCACCTCGTGCCGCGCCAGGCGCCGCTCGTCTGCGATCCGGCCATGCTCGAGCGGGTGGTCGCGGCCGGTTTCGGCCAGCGCCGCAAGATGCTGCGCCAAAGCCTGAAGTCGCTCGGCCTCGACACCGCGGCGCTGCTTTCCGGCGCAGGAATATCCCCGACGAGCCGCGCCGAAGAAATCGACATCGCCGGCTTCGTCGCGCTCGCCAATGCCGCCGGCGCCGCCGCGCGAGTCTGACGCTCGCCGTCTCAGGCCTTGCCGATCAGCCCGTCGATGAAATCCGCCATACCGGTCTGCCGCACGCGCTTCAGCCGCTCGGCCGAAAGGATGGCGCGCACGCCGGCCAGCGCCCGTTCCAGATCCTCGTTGATGACGATGTAGTCGTATTCGCGCCAGTGGCCGATCTCGCTCGCAGCGTTGCCGAGCCGGTTCGAAATGACCGCGGTGGCGTCCTCCGCCCGGCGCTCCAGCCTGGCGCGCAGCTCGTTCATGCTGGGCGGCAGGATGAACACCGTCACCACGTCGTCGGGCATTGCCGCGGCCAGTTGCTGCGTGCCCTGCCAGTCGATGTCGAACAGCACGTCGAGCCCTTGTGACAGTGCCTTGTCGACGGCCGACCGCGGCGTTCCGTAAAGGTTACCG
>CAYOUO010000306.1:0-2613 GCA_964407155.1 uncultured Hyphomicrobiales bacterium
CAGGGTGAGAAAGCCGTCGAAGCGCACGACCTGGCCGGTGGCGCGCAGGTTAACAGGGTGCGCCCCGCTGCCGGCCGCGATCTCGACCGTGGTCCGCTCCAGTTCGGCCGCCTGCATCTGGCTCGCCATCATGCGCTTCCAGATCAGCTCGTAGAGCCGCGCCTGGTCGGGTTCGAGCGAGCGGCCTTCCTCGTCCGGATGGCGGTTCAGGTCGGTCGGGCGGATGGCTTCGTGAGCCTCTTGCGCGTTCTTCGCCTTGGTCTGATAGAGACGCGGCGCGTCGGGCAGGTAGCGGTCGCCGTAGCGCTTGCCGATCATGGCGCGGGTGGCGGCGATGGCTTCCGGCGCGGTCTGCACGCCGTCGGTACGCATGTAGGTGATGTAGCCGTCCTCGTAGAGGCGCTGCGCGACCTGCATGGTGCGGTTGGCGGTGAAGCCGAGCTTGCGCGAGGCTTCCTGCTGCAGCGTCGAGGTGGTGAACGGCGGCGGCGGGTTGCGGCGGACCGGCTTCGCCTCGATGGAGACGACGCGGTAGGCGCCGGAGCGGAGCGCGGCCTCGATGCGGCGCGCGGTCGCCTCGTCGGGAATGTCGAGGCGGCCGAGTTTGTCGCTGTTGAAGCCGACGACGCGGGCGACGAAGCGGCCGCCGTTCGGCGGCTCGAGCGTGACCTCGACCGACCAGTATTCGCGCGGCCGGAAGATCTCGATCTCGTTCTCACGCTCGCAGACGAGACGGAGCGCGACCGATTGCACGCGGCCGGCGGAGCGCGCGCCGGGAAGCTTCCGCCACAATACCGGCGAGAGCGTGAAGCCGACGAGGTAGTCGAGCGCGCGGCGGGCGAGGTAGGCGTCGACCAGCGGCTCATCGATGCGGCGGGGATGCTGCATGGCGTCGAGCACGGCGTCGCGCGTGATGGCGTTGAACACGACGCGCTCCACCGGCTTGTCGCCGATCGCCTTCTTCTGGCGCAGCACCTCGAGCACATGCCACGAAATCGCCTCGCCCTCGCGGTCGGGGTCGGTCGCGAGGATCAGGCGGTCGGCGTCCCTGGCGGCCTTGGCGATGTCGGAAAGGCGCTTCTGCGACTGGCCGTCGACCTCCCACTGCATGGCAAAGTCATGCTCGGGATCGACCGAGCCGTTTTTCGACGGCAGGTCGCGGACGTGGCCGTAGGAAGCCAGCACCTGGTAGTTCGGGCCAAGGTACTTGTTGATGGTTTTGGCCTTGGCCGGCGATTCGACGATGACGAGATTCATGGTGCCGCGTTGTTGGGATGCCGCGCTACCGGTGGCCGTGCCCCGGATCGCAATCCAGGGAAGCCGCCGGATGCCTCAATTCTGCCGAGCAATGCAACCGGCCCGACGTCAATCGCGAGCGCCGGGCGGGGGCAGGACATTCCAGAAATAGGGTAGGGCTGTCAAATCGGCTCGGCACCCGGCATCCGACAGGACCTGAAGCAAAACGTCGCGCCGGGCCCTCAAGTCCCTGATGCCACTGCAGATATTGTCGGCTTTCCAGAATTTCAAGCGGTTCGTCGGCTTGTGAGGTCTGCGCTCATAAGTTATATTTGATGCGATAAATCAATTTATAGTTGTAGAAATACGGGGCGGGGCAGGTAGTGATGGTTGACGTTGGCGGCGAGAGGAATGTAGCGGAGATTGCCGAATACATCCGGGGAATGGCCAAGGAACTGGAGGCCCTGGCGTCGCGCGCCGACCTCGGCTTTCTCGCCTATTTGCTCTCGATGGTCCAGCAGGAAGCGCAGCGCGAAGCCACCGGCCAGCCGCCGCCGGCTCGCAACGTCTGAAGGCGTCTTCCCGCGCCTCATTCGATCAGGGAGACCCGCCCGCCGCCATGATATTCGAGCCGGCCGGCGAGCTCGAGTTCCAGCAGAATCAGGCGCACGATCGCGGGTCTGAGCCGGGTGAACCGGATGATCTCGTCGACCTCGACCGGCGTCTTGCCGAGCGCCTCCAGCACCCGGCCGCGCTCGGTCTCGTCGGCATCCCAGGCCGCCTCGTCTTTATCTTCGCGCATTGGCGCCGGCGGGGGCGGCCGCCTGTCGCCGAGCATCGGCATCACCTCTGACACGATGTCGTCGATGGCGGTGACGATGGTGGCGCCATCGCGGATGAGGCGGTTGGTGCCGCCGGCGCGCGGATCGAGCGGCGAGCCGGGCACGGCAAAGACCAGGCGGCCCTGTTCGGCGGCGAGGCGGGCGGTGATGAGCGAGCCGGAGCGGAGTGCGGCTTCCACCACGACCACGGCGAGCGAAGCGCCCGAGATCAGGCGGTTGCGACGGGGAAAATCGCGGGCGCGCGGCTCCCAGCCCATGGGCATCTCGCTGATCAGCGCGCCGCCCTCCGCGGCAATCTTCTCCGCCAGCGCGACATTTTCCGGCGGATAGGGACGGTCGAGACCGCCCGCAAAGACGGCGACCGTGCCGGTCGCGAGCGCGCCGGCGTGAGCGGCGGCGTCGATGCCGCGCGCGAGGCCGGAGACGACGGCGAAGCCGGCGTTGCCGAGCGCCGCAGCGATCTGCGCGGCGAGCTTGCGGCCTGCGACGGAGGCGTTGCGCGCGCCGATGACGGCGATCGCGGGCAGCCGCAGAC
>CAYOUO010000307.1:0-2828 GCA_964407155.1 uncultured Hyphomicrobiales bacterium
GGACATGACGTCCGAGCCGGCACCGAAGCCGGCGGTGGCGGCCACGGCCGCCGCGCCGCGCGTCTCGGCGGCCAACGATCCGGACGTGCCCGCCGGCACCGAGATGGTGATGATGACGGTGCGCGATGCGCTGCGCGACGCGATGGCCGAGGAGATGCGCCGCGACAAGGACGTCTTCGTCATGGGCGAGGAGGTCGCCGAGTACCAGGGCGCCTACAAGGTGACGCAGGGCCTCCTGCAGGAGTTCGGAGCCGAGCGCGTCATCGACACGCCGATCACCGAGTACGGCTTCGCGGGGCTCGGCGTCGGCGCCGCACTCGCCGGTCTGAAGCCGTTTGTCGAGTTCATGACATGGAATTTCGCCATGCAGGCGATCGACCATGTCGTCAATTCGGCGGCCAAGACGCTTTACATGTCGGGCGGCCAGATGGGCGCCTCGATCGTCTTCCGCGGTCCGAACGGCGCGGCGGCGCGCGTCGCCGCGCAGCACAGCCAGGACTACTCGGCCTGGTACAGCCAGGTTCCGGGGCTCAGGGTGGTGATGCCGTACAGCGCCGCCGATGCGAAGGGGCTGCTCAAGGCGGCGATCCGCGATCCGAATCCCGTCGTCTTCCTCGAGAATGAAATCCTCTACGGCCATCAGTTCGAGGTGCCGAAGCTCGACGACTACGTCCTGCCGCTCGGCAAGGCGCGCATCGCCCGCGCGGGCTCGGATGTCACCATCGTCTCGTACGGCATGGGCATGCAGTATGCGCTGAAGGCGGCCGACGAACTGACCAAGGAAGGCATCGAGGCGGAGGTGATCGATCTCCGCACCCTGCGGCCGCTCGACCTCGAAACCGTCATCCAGTCGGTGAAGAAGACGAACCGCTGCGTGACGGTGGAAGAAGGATGGCCGGTCGCCTCGCTCGGTTCCTACGTGGCGTCGGAGATCACCGTGCAGGCATTCGACTATCTCGACGCGCCGGCGCTCAAGGTCTCCGGCAAGGACGTGCCGATGCCTTACGCCGCCAACCTCGAGAAGCTGGCGCTGCCCAACGTCGCCGAGGTGATCTCGGCGGTGAAGCAAGTCACCTACCGGAACTAGAGGCGCGCCGATTTGGCCAAGGAACAGCCCATCCCGCCCGATGCCGAAGCCAACCCCGACGCGGTGGAGGTGCTGCGCGCCTTCGTGGTCGACGGCGGGCTCTCCATCTCGTTCGTGCGCGCTTTCGACGATCCGGCGATGTGGGGAATGATGCTGGTCGACATCGCCCGCCACGCGGCCCGCGCCTACGAGAAAGAGGGCGCGATGAGCGAGAGCGAAGCGCTCTCGGCGATCACCGACATGTTCGACGCCGAGCTTTCGCGGGCCACCGACCCTGGCGTAACATCCGAGCGCGACAAACGGGGCCACTGATCCATGCCGACGAACATTCTGATGCCCGCGCTGTCTCCGACGATGGAGAAGGGCAACCTCGCCAAGTGGCTGAAGAAGGAAGGCGACCGCATCAAGTCGGGCGACATCATCGCCGAGATCGAGACCGACAAGGCGACGATGGAGTTCGAGGCGGTGGACGAGGGCGTGCTCGGCAAGATTCTGGTGCCCGAGGGCACGCAGGACGTCGCCATCAACCAGCCGATCGCGGTGCTGCTCGCCGACGGCGAGAAAGCGAGCGACATCAAGGCGGCGCCTGCCGCGGCGCCGGCGCCGAAACCCGCGCCTGCGGCCAAGGCGGCGACGGCTCCGTCCGGTTCCCCGTCACCGCAACCCTCTCCCGCAAGGGGAGAGGGGGCTGTCGCGCCGTCTGGTTCTGCAGCGCCCAAACCTGCTCAGGCGCAAGCTGCCGCTCCTGCAGCCGTCGCCTCGCCCCAGAGGGAAGAGGGTGAAAGGCCTCAACGCGCGACGAACGGCACCGGCCGCATCTTCGCCTCGCCGCTGGCGCGCCGGCTGGCGAAGGAAGCCGGCATCGACGTCACGCAGGTCAAGGGCAGCGGCCCGCACGGCCGCATCGTCAAGTCCGACATCGATGCGGCGAAATCCGGCAAGGCGCCGCTCGCCGCGAAGGCGTCCGGCGGAGCACCGGCACCCGCAGTCGCCCCGTCAATGACCGACGCGCAGGTGATGAAGCTGTTCGAGGACGGCGAGTACGACATCGTCCCGCACGACAACGTGCGCAAGATCATCGCCAGGCGGCTGGTCGAGGCGAAAACGACGATCCCGCATTTCTACCTGACGCTCGACACCGAGATCGATGCGCTGCTGAAGCTGCGCGCCGATCTCAACGGCGCCGCGCCGATGGTGGACGGCAAGCCGAAGTGGCGCGTGTCGGTCAACGACCTCGTCATCAAGGCGCTGGCGATGGCGCTGATGCGCGTGCCCGACGCCAACGTGACGTGGACGGAGGGCGGCATGCTCCGCCACAAGCGCGCCGACATCGGCGTCGCCGTTTCCATCCCCGGCGGCCTCATCACGCCGGTGGTGCGCCACGCCGATACCAAGCGCATCTCCGACATCGCCATCGAGATGAAGGACCTTGCCGCCCGCGCCCGCGTGAAAAAGCTCGCGCCGCAGGAATACCAGGGCGGTACCAGCGCCGTCTCCAACCTCGGCATGTTCGGCATCAAGGATTTCGCCGCCGTCATCAACCCGCCGCACGCCACCATCCTCGCGGTGGGCGCCGGCATCGAGACGCCGGTGGTGCGCGACGGCAAGGTCGAGATTCGCACGATCATGACCTGCACGCTGTCCTGCGATCATCGCGCGGTAGACGGTGCGCTGGGGGCGAAACTGATGAGCGTCTTCCGTGAACTCATCGAGAAGCCAGCCGGCATGTTAGCCTAGGTTG
>CAYOUO010000308.1:0-6169 GCA_964407155.1 uncultured Hyphomicrobiales bacterium
GTTGAAATGGCCTTGTGCCGTGTTCATGACGAGGTTGGTGATCATGACGTGCTCGGCCGCCTCGACGGTCTTGCCGCGCGCATGGCGCATGACGGTTCCGGGGACGAAGTCCTCGAAATAGCCGGCCTTGCCGGTGAGGTCGGACGGGCTCATGACTTGGGCTTGCCCAGCAGATGGTCCGAAATGATGCGCAGCTGGATCTCCGAGGTCCCCTCGAAGATCTTGGTCAGCCGCGCGTCGCGCCAGTAGCGCTCGACGGCGTGCAGCTTGGTGTAGCCGGCGCCGCCGTGGATCTGCAGGGCCTCGCTGGTGACGCGCTCGGCCATCTCAGAGGCGATGTACTTGACCATCGAGGATTCCAGATCGCAGCGCTCGTTGCTGTCGATCTTCTGGCAAACGGAATAGAGAAGCTGCCGCGCCGCCTCGATCTCGGCGGCCATCTTGGCAATCTTGAAGCGGATCGCCTGAAAATCGGCGATCGGGTGGCCGAACTGCACGCGCTCGTGCACGTACGCGATTGCGTCGTCGAGCCCGCCGCGCGCCACACCGATGGCCCGCGCCGCGGTGTGCGCCCGCGCACGCTCCAGGCCGTGCAGCATGTAGTAGAAGCCCTTGCCGACCTCGCCGATGATGTTCTCATGCGGCACGCGGCAACCGTCAAACGCCAGCTCCCACGTCTTCCAGCCGAAGTAGCCGATCTTCGGAATCGGATTGCCGGAGCAGCCCTGCGGCAACTGCCCGCGCGGCTTCTCGATGAAGAACGTCGTCATGCCCTGGTGCCGCTTGTTCGGGTCCTTCGGCTCGGACGTGCGCGCCAGGAGAATGATGAAATCGGAACCATCGGCAAACGTGCACCAGTACTTGTTGCCGGTGATGACCCACTCGTCGCCATCGCGCACGGCGCGGCACTTGACGCCGGCCACGTCCGATCCAACACCCGGCTCCGACAGCGAGCCGCAGCCGATCATCTCGCCGGTCGCCATCCGCGGGAAGTAGCGTCGCTTCTGGTCCTCGCTGAGGCCCATGGAGACCGCCATCGCGTTGCCCTGGGCGATGATCGAGCCGACCGACATCCAGGCGCGCGAGAATTCCTCGGTGACGAGCGAATGCTCGGTCGAGCCGAGACCCATGCCGCCGTATTCCGTCGGAAACAGGATGCCGAAGAACCCCAGCTCCGCGATCTTGTCGCGAAGCTCCATGGGGATGTCGCCCTGCACCGGATCGAGCTTGTTCGCGACCGGAAGAATTTCCTTGAGCGCGAACTCGCGCGCGGTCTGCTGGATCATCCGCTGTTCGTCGGTCAACAGAGTCATGTCTTCTTGAGCTCCCCGGAAGGCCGCCTGGCGATGAGATTGGTACGAACGAAATCGATGATCCGTTCGCGCTTCTGATTGAAACCCTCCGTCTTCCAGCTGACGATGCCGAGGTCCGGGCGCGACGACGAAGGCCTCATCTCCAGCACGACCGAGGAAGCAGTGAGCGTGTCGCCCGGATAGACCGGGCGCGCGAAAGTCAGGCCCTCCACGCCGAGAAAGGCGCCTCCGGTTTCGGAGAGATCCTCGACCGACAGGCCGAAAACCGTCGCGAATACCAGCATCGGGCAGATCACGACATCGGGATGGCCATGGGCGCGCGCGTACTCGGCGTTGAAGTAGAGCGGATTGAAATGCAGCGTCAGCGTCGTGAAGAGGCTGTTATCGCCGGCGTTGAGGGTCCTGCCCCAGTGATGCGTGAACGCATCGCCGGGCCTGAACTCCTCGAAGTAGCGTCCCTTGCGCTGAAGTTGCGCCCGCGCTCGAAAATCGTCGCTCAAGCATTCCTCTCGATCGTCAACGCGGTCCGCCACGGCTGCTTCGCTGCCCCCGCGGGCCAGCGCCAGCCGCCGGGAGCGATGTTGCTGGACAGCAGAGGCCGGCCCCGCCGGAATGTACGTCCCACCGACGGGTCCCTGACCTTCAGAACGCTAGTGACCATGCAAAGAGCCGTCAAGAAAATTCGATAATTTTTCGGATATGTGCCTTCCGGACTACCGCGCACCATGCCGAAGCGTAACCCGGCTCCTACAATGTTGCGGCCGATCCGAGAATTGCCGTGGTCTGCGCCGACAGAAGGCCGCCGTTGCCGTGAGCGAGCGCGACCTCTGCCCCTTCCACCTGCCGCGCGCCGGCGCCGCCACGCAATTGCGTCACCGCCTCGATCAAGGTGAAGATGCCGTACATGCCGGGATGGACACAGGACAGACCGCCGCCATTGGTGTTCACCGGCAAGCTGCCGCCCGGCGCGATCGCTCCGCTCGCGACCAGCGCGCCGGCGGCGCCTTTCTCGCAGAACCCCAGGTCCTCGAGAAAAAGGAGCACGTTGATCGTGAAGGCGTCATAGAGCTGCAGAACGTCGACATCGGATGGCTTCAGACCGGCCATGGCAAACGCGCGCGGACCGGATTGCGCCGCGGGCGTCACGGTGAGATCCGGCATCTGGCTGATCTGACGATGCGACTGCGCGCTGGCGCAGCCCAGCATGTAGACCGGCTTCTGGCGGAGATCGCGGGCGCGATCCGCGCGGGTCATGACGACCGCGCCGGCACCGTCGGTGACCAGGCAGCAATCGAGGAGGCTGAGCGGATCGCAGATCATGCGGCTCGCCAGCACGTCTTCGATCGTCAGCGGGCCGCGCGCAAAGGCAATCGGATTGAGCGCCGCCCATTTCCGCGACGACACCGCGACCGCAGCGAGTTGCTCGCGCGTCGTGCCGTACTGAAACATGTGGCGGGCGGCAGCCAAGGCATATGACGAAATCGGCTCGCGAGGATTGAACGGAGCCTCGTAGGGCGGCATGTCCGGCCCCGATCCCTTCCCCGTCCGCTGATTGCTGCCGTAGCAGATCAGGGCGACGTTGCATAAGCCGGCCTGAAGCGACAGCGCAGCCCACAGGACGTGATCGACGAAAGAATTGCCGCCGGTATTCGTGCCGACGGCAACCTTCGGCTGGATGCCGAGGTATTCGCCGACGACCAGTGTCGGCAGGATGTTCGCCATGTTTGCGGTGAACAGGCCGTCGACATCGGCAAGGGTGAGCCCGGCATCCGCCAGCGCGTCGCGCACGGCCAGACCCAGCAGATCGAGGTGCGTGTAGCCGGGCGCGGCGCCGATCCCGGCAAGACCGGTGCCGACCAAAGCGGCGGCACCGCGCAGCGATGAGGTGCTCATGACCGCACCGCCCCGCTTGCCTTGAACACGATGAAGCGCGTATCGGCGGCCTGCCCGATCGCGGCCTGCACGGGCATTCCGATCCTGACCTCGGTCGGTGGCACCCCTTCGACCCGGCTCAACAATCGGGCGCCTTCGGCAAGCTCGACGATGGCGACATTATAATCGCCGCCGCGCTCGGGCTTCTGCCGCACGATCGTCGACGAATAGACGCTGGCCTTGCCGGAGATCGGCCGCCATTCGAGGCGGTCGCTTCCGCAATGGGGACAGACCGTGCGCGGGAAGAATATTTGCTTGCTGCACGTCGTGCAGGTCTGGAGGCGAATGTCGCCTTTCTCCAGGTAGGCCTGGAACAGCATTCCCGGTGCTTCCGACGGCGTTTGGGCGTCAGCCATGATTCATTCCCTCCGCCGGGCAGGCATTTTCCAAAATCCGATAATAATTCGAGTTATTGGTCAGCCGGATGCCGGAGTCAACGGGTCTGCAGCGATCGCCAGGACGCCACACCGGGCGCGTGCCGGACGAAAGTTCGCGGCCGCGAAATGGCGCTAGCGATTCGTGAAGACCGGCGGACGCTTGGCGAGAAACGCGTTCACACCTTCCACCATATCGGCAGTGGCGGCACATGTGCCGAAGCTGACGCCCTCGGCCTGCAACTGGGCCTCCAGATCGCGGCTGAGCGATTGCGCCAGAAGCTGCTTCGTCCGGCCGATCGCCTGCGTTGCGCCGTTGGCCAGCCTGGCGGCGAGCTTCGCCGTTTCTTCCGCAAGATCGGCATCGGGCACCACGCGGTTGATGACCCCGAGACGTTCGGCATCGGCAGCCTCCAGACGCTCGCTGAGCAGCGCCAGTTCCATGGCCCGCTTCATGCCGACCGTGCGCGGCAGGAAGTATGTCGTGCCGCCGTCCGGGCTGGTGCCGAGTTTGACGTAGGCCGTCGTGAAGAAGGCGGAATCCGACGCGATGGCGAGATCCGACGCCAGCACCAGGCTGAAGCCCAGCCCCGCGCAGGCGCCACGGACGCTGGCCACGACCGGCTTCGCCATGCGCCGTAACAGAAAGGCGATCGGGTGCATGGCATGGCAGGTCGCTTCGAAATGCGCGCGCCGCGTTGCGGCATCCTGCGACATATGCTGGGTGAAGCTCTTGATGTCGCCGCCCGCCATGAAGTGGTCGCCGCTGCCGCGAAGCACGACGGCGCGCACGGCCGGATCGTGCTCGATGCGCATGAGGAACGCGATGAAATCGTCGCGCATCTCGTCGGAGAACGCGTTCAGCGAGCGCGGGCGGTTCAACGTCGCCCAGGCGACACCGTCGATGACTTCGCCGATGAAGTGCCGCTCAGCGCGATCGTGCATGAATGTTTCTCCCTCGCCCGGTCAGAACCGCGCGAGTACGTGATCGACATATTCCGTGGCCGAGGCAAACGGTCGAGCGTGCGACATATCGCCGATTTTGCCATAGGCAAGGGCGACGGCATCGGGATTGCCCGCCTCACCCTCCGGCAGATACACGCCCTCGGCTTCCATCATCTGCGTCTTGGCGAAATAGCCCGCACCGGCACTGATCACGTCGCCGGACGACTGGCATTCGTCGCTGCACAGATAAACGACGGCAGCCGAGACGTATTCCGATTTCAGGAACGGCAGCGCGTGCTTGGGCATCAGCGCCTCGGTCATGCGCGTCGCCGCGATCGGCGCCACGGTATTGACGAGGATGCCGTTCTTGCGGCCCTCGAGTTTGATCACGTTGACCAGGCCGACGAGCGCCATCTTCGCGGCGCCATAGTTCGACTGGCCGAAATTGCCGTAGAGCCCCGCCCCCGATGACGTCATGACGATCCGGCCGTAGCCGGCGTCCTTCATGTGCGGCCAGGCAGCGGATGTGCAGTAGACCGAGCCCATCAGGTGCACATCCATGACGGCACGGAAATCGGCCGAGGCCATCTTGGCAAAGGTCTTGTCGCGAAGGATGCCGGCATTGTTGACCAGGATGTCGAGGCGGCCGAAGTGCGAGATCGCGCCGGCGATGAGACGCTGCGCGCCCGCCTCGTCCGACACGCTGTCGTAGTTCGCGACCGCGTTTCCCCCTGTCGCCCTGATCTCGGCCACGACGCGATCGGCCGCCTCGGACGACTTCCCGGCGCCGTCGACGGCACCGCCGAGATCGTTCACGACGACCTTCGCGCCGCGCGCGGCAAGCATCAGGGCATGCGACCGGCCAAGTCCGCTGCCGGCACCTGTTACAATTGCAACACGGTCTTTGAAGCCTATCGCCATTCCTGAACTCCGAGCGGACCTTCAATTTCCGGGCACGGGTCGGATTGCGATCGGCTGCCCCGGATACCACCGGGAACATGGCCCGCTGCCGCCAGTCGATTTATCGTCGCCCACGCTTGCTGTCAAAGCTTTTTCCGAATATCTTTCGGGTTCCCGTTTCGATACTCGACAGGCTTGCGTCGCCGTCCCGGTGTCCGTGATGCTCCATCGACACGACTGCGGCGGGTCGACCCGATGCTGAACCGCTCCAGCCGTCATCCAGTTCCGATCGCGTTCGGCACGGCTACACCGGCGGCCGCCGCGCGCCGGCCGGTCAGCGCGACGCGCGATCATGCCGAGATGCCGCGCAGCCGGTTGTTCGATGTACGGCGCGCACGGAATTGTCGCGGGAAATCGTCGGCTGCCCCTTTCCGCCGGATTGGTCGCGGAGGCAACGCCGGCTGGCGCGCTCGGGAGAGGTCTCCTCTCGGTTCGCTCTCGACAATCTCGATTGGCGCACCAAGCCGCTGCCATGCGCGATGGCAGCCTGGTCGGGGCGTTCACAAAGCCGTCCGCACCCGATGAGGACGAAGTCGGACGGCGTCGCGGCACTGGAATGGGTCAGGAGGAAAAATGACGTATGACTATATTGTCGTAGGCGCGGGATCGGCGGGCTGCGTTCTGGCTAATCGCTTGTCGAAAAAC
>CAYOUO010000309.1:0-3583 GCA_964407155.1 uncultured Hyphomicrobiales bacterium
AAGGCGGCCCGCCTTGACGTCCTGCGCGATCTGCAGATCCCACAGGTGATCGATCAGGGCCGCAAGGTCCGTTTCAGGCAGCGCCTCGGCCTGCTTCACGATCTCTTCTACCTTTGTCATGCGCTCCAATATAACGGTCCGCTCCGATCCCGGCCAGAGCGGGCAGCAAGGACACTAGGCCTCGCGGTTCACAGCGGAGTGGGTCTAGACCGCCTCGGCCAGCCGCGCAACGTAGCGGGCGACGGTGTCGACCTCGAGATGCACGCGGTCCCCTGCCTGCCGCTCGCCCCACGTGGTTACCTTCAGCGTGTGCGGAATGAGCAGGCAGTCGAACTCGTCGCCGTTCACGCCGTTAACCGTAAGCGAGGTGCCGTCGAGGCAGACCGACCCCTTGGCCGCGACGAAACGGGCGAGCGCATGCGGCGCGCGGAAGACGAAGCGGGTGGTCTCGCCGAGATCCTCCCGCGAGACGATTTCGGCGAGCCCGTCGACATGGCCGGAGACGATGTGGCCGCCAAGCTCGTCGCCGATGCGGAGCGCGCGCTCGAGGTTGAGGCGCGTGCCGGTGGTCCATTCGCCGGCGTTGGTGACGGCGAGCGTCTCCGGCGCCGCCTCGACGGCAAAGCGGCAGCCGCCCATGGTCGGCTCGACGGCGACGACGGTGAGGCAGACGCCGGCGCATGCGATCGACGCGCCAAGCGCGATCGTCGCCGGATCGTAGGCCGAGGCGATGCCGAGCCGGCGCACGTCGTTGCGCTCGACGACGCTCTCGATACGGCCGACGTCGGTGACGATGCCGGTAAACATCAGGCGGCTCTCCAGTAGGTGCGCATCACATCGGCCGCGAGCGGCACGGTGTCAACCAGCCGGAAGCGCGAACTGTCCTCGATCATCGCGAGCGGCGTCGCGCCCAGCGCGGGCACGCCGCCCGCGCCCACGACCAGCGGCGCGCGGATGATGATGGCCTCGTCGACGAGATCGCCCGCGACGAGCGCGGCGGCAACCTCCGCCCCGCCTTCCGCGAAAACGCGGGTGAAGCCGGCATCCGCGAGACGAACGAGCACGTCGGCCAGATCGAGTTTGCCTGCGTCCGTGGGAACCGCGATCACCTCGGCACCGGCGGCGGCAAGCGCCGCGACCTTGTCCGGCGGCGCGCCGGTTCCAACGAAAATCTTCAGCGGCGCGTCGGCGAGCGTTTGCAGCAGGCGCGCATCCGCCGGCATGCGCGCACCAGCGTCGAGAATAACGCGCGCGGGCGTGCGCTCCTCCAAACCGGGAAGACGGACGGTGAGTTGCGGATCGTCGGCCAGCACCGTGCCGATACCGACCATCAGCGCGTCATAGGCCGTGCGCATGATCTGCACGGCGTCGCGCGCGGGCTCGCCGCTGATCATGACGCGCGCGCCGCCGCGCTGGCCGATCATGCCGTCGGCGGACACGGCAAGCTTCAGCGTGACGTGCGGCCGGCCCCTGGTGATGCGGGCGACGTGGCCGGCGTGCGCGCGGCGCGCCTCGGCCTCCAGCACGCCGGTGGTGACGGCGATCCCCCCATCTTCCAGCATCGCATGGCCGGCGCCGCTGGTGCGCGGATCGGGGTCGGCCATCGCCGTGACGACGCGGGCGACGCCGGCTGCCGCCAGCGCGCCGGCGCAGGGCCCGGCCCTGCTCTCGTGCGCGCACGGCTCGAGCGTGACATAGGCGGTGGCGCCGCGCGCCGCCTCCCCGGCCTCGGCGAGCGCGATGCGCTCGGCATGCGGCCGTCCGCCCGGCGCGGTCGCGCCGCGCCCGACGATGACGCCATCCGTGCGCACGATGATGCAGCCGACGGCGGGATTGGGATGCGTGCGCCCTTGCGTCGTGCGCCCCAGCCGGAGCGCCGCCGCCATCATGCGGCGGTCGAACTCGGCATCAGCCTTGGTGCCTGTTCCTCGCATGCCCGGGGTGCCGGCAGCGGGCATCAGCCCTTGCCGCCCTCGCCGGCCGGTTCGCGCGACAGTTCGCCGAGGACCTCCTTGAAGTCCTCGCTGTCGTTGAAGTTGCGGTAGACCGAGGCGAACCGCACATAGGCGACCTCGTCGAGGTTCTTCAGCCCCTCCATGGCGAGACGGCCGATCTCCTCGGACGGGATCTCGCTCTCGCCGCTCGATTCGAGCTGGCGGACGATGCCGTTGACCATGCGGTCGATGCGCTCCGGATCGACCGAGCGCTTGCGCAGCGCCACGGCCACCGAGCGCGCCAGCTTGTCGCGATCGAACGGCACGCGCCGACCGTTCTTCTTCACCACGGTCAGCTCGCGCAGCTGCACGCGCTCGAACGTGGTGAAGCGCCCGCCGCATGCCTCGCACACGCGGCGGCGGCGGATCGCGGTGTTGTCCTCGGACGGACGCGAATCCTTCACCTGGGTATCGGGATTGCCGCAGTACGGGCAGCGCATGGCAGCTCGCCGGGAGGCTACTGGTAGATCGGAAAACGGTCGGTCAGCGCCCGCACCTTCGCCTTCACCGCCGCTTCCACCAGCGGCGCCGAGCCATCCTCGGACTGGGCGACGGCGTCGAGCACTTCGGCGATCAGGTGGGCGACCTGCCTGAATTCTGCAACACCGAAGCCACGCGTCGTGGCTGCCGGCGTGCCGAGCCGGATGCCCGAGGTCACGAACGGCTTCTCGGGATCGAACGGGATGCCGTTCTTGTTGCAGGTGAGCCCGGCGCGCACCAGCGCCTTCTCGGAGACGTTGCCTCTGAGGCGCTTCGGCCTGAGATCGACCAGCATGAGGTGGTTGTCGGTGCCCCCGGACACGATGTCGAAGCCGAGCGACTTCAGTTCGCCGGCGAGCGCCTTCGCGTTATCGGCGACGTTCTTCGCGTAGACCTTGAAATCGGGGCGGAGCGCCTCGCCGAGCGCCACTGCCTTGGCGGCGATGACGTGCATCAGTGGGCCGCCCTGCAGTCCGGGAAAGACCGCCGAGTTCATCTTCTTCGCGATCTCCTCGTCATTGGCGAGGATGAGCCCGCCGCGCGGGCCGCGCAGCGACTTGTGCGTGGTCGAGGTCACGACGTGGGCATGCGGCACCGGCGACGGATGGACGCCGCCCGCGACCAGGCCGGCGAAGTGCGCCATGTCCACCATCAGGTACGCGCCGACCGAATCGGCGATCTCGCGGAAGCGCTTGAAGTCCCAGAAACGCGAATAGGCGGTGGCGCCGGCGACGATCAGCTTCGGCTTCGCCTGCTCGGCGATGCGCTGGATCTCGTCGTAGTCGAGCAGCTGGTCCTCGCGGCGCACGCCGTAGGGCGCGACCTTGAACCACTTGCCGCTCATGTTGACGGGCGAGCCGTGCGTAAGGTGGCCGCCGGCGGCGAGGTCGAGGCCCATGAAGGTGTCGCCCGGCTGCAGCAGGGCGAGGAACACCGCCTGGTTCATCTGGCTGCCGGAGTTCGGCTGGACGTTGGCGAAATTGGCGCCGAACAGCTTTTTCGCGCGCTCGATGGCGAGCGTCTCGGCCACGTCGACGAACTCGCAGCCGCCGTAGTAGCGCTTGCCCGGATAGCCCTCGGCGTACTTGTTGGTCATCACCGAGCCCTGC
>CAYOUO010000310.1:0-3859 GCA_964407155.1 uncultured Hyphomicrobiales bacterium
GCGATGATGTTGGTGATGGTCTGCGACTTGCCAGTGCCGGGCGGCCCCTGCACGACGAGGTTCTGTCCACGCCGCACCAGCTCGATGACGACGGCCTGCGAGGAATCGGCATCGACGACGTGGATGAGGTCGGCGACCTGCAGCGACTGGTCGAGGTGACCCTCGTCGAAATCTACCGGCCGCTCGTCGAAACCGCCGCCGAGAAGCTTCGCCACCAGGTCGTGGCCGCGAAGGCCGTCCTTGGGCCACGCCTCGGGATTGAGGTCGTGGTACATCAGAATCTTGGAGAAGGAGAAGAAGCCGAGCACGATGGCCTCTCCGGCGATCGACCAGCTCAACTGCGAGGCGATCTCGTTCTGCACGAGGGCGAAATAGTCGCCGGCGGTCCATTCCTCCGCGTCGGGCAGCGGCGGCAGCGCGATGCCGAAATCGTTGCGCAGCATTTCCTTAAGCGCGATGTTCTCGCTGAGATCGTCGTCGCGCAGCCTGAGCCGGAATGCGGAGCGGCCGCTCTCGCGGGTAAGATCGACCGGCAGGAGCAGCAGCGGCGCCTCGCGCGGCGTCTCCGGCTCCTTCGGATCGAACCAGCGCAGAAAGCCGACGGCGAGGAAGAGCACGTTGATGCCCTGCTCCTGCTCGACGGTGGCCTGATCGCGCGAGAAGCCGAGAAGCCGCTTCTGCAGCCCCTCCGGTGTCAGCCGGGTCTGCAGCTTCGTGTCGTTATGGCGCGGCGCGGCGCCCGTCTGGTCGTCGTCCGGCGGCGCATAGACGCCGATCTCGCTGTTGCCGTCGTCGTCGGGCTCGCCGCCGGCCTGGCGGGATGGAGCCCCGGCCAGAAAGGTCATCTCGGCGCGTCGCCGAACCAGCGTCGCGAAGACCTGATCGGGCTTCTCGTCGACGATCTCGAGAAGCTTCGCCTTCCGGCCGCGCGGCGTGTGGATAAGCCGGTTGCGCTTGCCCGTTTCGATCAGGCTGCGGCGCGCGCTCTCCAGTAGCGAATCGATGGTGGTGGACGTCGGCACGGATGGTTGGGCCGCATGGCGATGACGACCGCCCAGTCGTATCATTCCGGCGCTGCCTTGAACAACCGACGGATGCCGGCATGACGTTGCCTTCGCCACTTATCCAACGGCTCCGACGACCGCCGTCCACCGGGACAACCGCGCTTTGACCGCCGACAAGCCCGATACGCCGGGGAAGACGCGCGGCCGCGGCCTGCAGCACCGGCTGCGCGCCATCGCCGACCGCGTGCTCGGCCGGCAGGGCGATGCGCCGGCCAACTTCAAGACGATCAACCTCGCGCTGCAGGGCGGCGGCGCGCACGGCGCCTTCACCTGGGGCGTGCTCGATGCGCTGCTGGTGGACGAACGGCTCGACTTCGAGGCGATCTCGGGGACGAGCGCCGGCGCGATGAACGCGGTGGCGCTCGCCGACGGGCTGATGCGCAACGGCACGCTCGGCGCCCGCGATCGCCTCGGCGCCTTCTGGCGGCGCGTGAGCCAGGAAGGCTCCAACGCCGGGGCGGCCGGCGACATCGTGAAATCGATGCTGGGCTTCTGGCACCTGCAGGCGTTCTCGCCGTTCAGCTTCTTCGAGCAGTTCCAGAACTTCCTGTCGCCCTACCGGACGAACCCGCTCAACATCAACCCGCTGCGCGATCTCATCGGTCACCTGATCGACTTCGAGAACGTGCGCGCCAACGACGGGCTGAAGCTGTTCATCTCCGCCACCAATGTGCGCACGGGCAAGATCAAGGTGTTCTCGGGCAAGGAGATCACCGCCGAGGCGGTGATGGCCTCCGCCTGCCTGCCGTTTCTGTTTCAGGCGGTGGAGATCGGCAAGGAGGCCTACTGGGACGGCGGCTACACCGGCAACCCGGCGCTTTTCCCCTTCTTCGACGAAACGGAGACCGCCGACATTCTCGTGGTGCAGGTGAACCCGGTGCGGCGCGAGGAAGTGCCACGCTCGCCCGAAGGAATCATGGAGCGGGCGAGCGAGATCACGTTCAACTCGTCGCTGCTCCGCGAATTCCGCGCCATCGACTTCGTCAACCGGCTGATGGACCAGGGGCGGCTCGACCCCGGCCGCTACCGCCGCAACCGCATCCACCGCATCGACGCCACCGAGGCGCTGGCACACTACAGCGCCGCGTCGAAACTCGACACGAGCTGGCACTTCTTCCAGGAACTGCATGCGGCGGGCCGCGCCGCCGCCGGGGACTGGCTCAAGAAACATTACGCCGACCTCGGCGTTAGGAGCACGATCGACCTGCGCGCCGAATTCGACTGAGGCGCCGGGCCGGATGCACCTCCTGCGGTTGCTCGCCTTTTGCGGCAGGGCTTGCTAACACTCGATGCCAGAGGGGGCCGCAGAGCGGAGAACGCCGATGCGGCGCATCGTAGGATGTCTCGTGGTGTTGTGCATGGCGATGCCCGCCATGGCACGCGCCGAAACGCCCGAGCAGTTCTTCAACCACATTTTCGCCGATCCGGGCTTCATGTTCCACGCGCGCCATCGCGGCCACGCGCGCACGTCTGCGGTGGCGACCCAGCCGGCCAACACGCCGCTGGTCGATGTGCCGATGCCGCACCTCAGGCCGGAGACCACGACGCGGCTCGCCTATCAGACGGAGGAGCCGCGCCTCGTCGCGGCGCCGCTGACGCCGGCACCGCTGCCGCGCATCAGCCCTGCCGACACGCCTGCCACAGCAGCGGCGCCAGCGGCACCTGAACCATCGCCGGCCGCTGTGGCTGCGCCAACTGCTCCGCCACTGCCAACGCCCCGTCCCGCGGCACCGGCGACGCAGCTCGCCATGCTGCAGTCGCCTGCTGCAGCACCGTCACCACCGTCCGGCCCCGGCGGCAGCGTGTGCAGCGCAGAGCTGGCCGCGCTCGACGTCGCGGCCGAACCCCTGCCCGCGATTTCGGACGGCGCCTGCGGCATGCCCGACCCGGTGAAGGTGACGGCGCTCGCCGGCGGCGCGGTGAAGATCGAGGGCAACGCGACGGTGGACTGTGCGGTTGCCGAGAAGCTCGGCCGCTTCGTCACCGAGACGGTCGAGCCGCAGGCAGAGGAAGTGCTCCACGGCAAGGTGACGGCGCTCCGCATCCTCGATGCCTACACCTGCCGGAACCGCGACGGCCTCGCCGGCGGCAAGCTGTCCGAGCACGCGCACGGCAACGCCATCGACATCGGCGCCTTCCAGATCGACGGCAAGCGCTGGATAACGGTCGGCGACAGCAGCAACGGCATCCCCGAGAACACGTTTCTCGTCGATGTGCGGCAGGCAGCCTGCGGGCCATTCACAACCGTGCTCGGGCCGGGGTCCGATTCCTATCACGCCAGCCATTTTCACCTCGACCTCATCCAGCGGCGCACCGCGGGGCCGAGCCATGGGCTCTACTGCCGGTAGGACGGCCGGCGGCAGCGCGGCGTTGAACAACGGCGTGGCGCGGCATATGTTGCGGTCCGGTGACATTGGGGTGCTCGCCACGCCGGCGGGCTGAGATCAAACCCACAGAACCTGATCTGGGTAATGCCAGCGCAGGGAGCAGTCGCCAACCGGTTGTCAAAGCCGGCAGCTCCCTCGCCCGCATCCCGAGGGAACGCCATGGACAGGCCCGACATCGACAATGCGATCGAGCGGCTGCGCACGCGCGCGCCGCTGGTCCACAACATCACCAACTACGTGGTGATGAACATCACCGCCAACGCGCTGCTCGCGGCGGGCGCCTCGCCGGCGATGGTGCACGCGGTGGAGGAAGCGGGCGAATTTGCCGGGATCGCCAGCGCGCTGGTCATCAACATCGGCACGCTCTCGCCGCGCTGGGTGGAGGCGATGGAGCTTGCCGCGAGGGCA
>CAYOUO010000311.1:0-2669 GCA_964407155.1 uncultured Hyphomicrobiales bacterium
CGCCGCTGGTCGTGCGCATCCGTGCCAACGCAGTCGCCTGCTACGGCTTCGGGATGAAGAAGGCGCCGGAGGGATACAAGACCGAATTCGATCGCTTCTTCGAATGCGATACCATCATGGCATCGGAAAAGAGTGCGGCACGGCGCACGACGACCCGCATCGCAAAACCGGCCGCGCCTGCGCGCGTCACACCGGAAATGCCGAAGGCTACTGTGCCGTCGGTCTCTCCACCAGTACAGCCATCGTCGCGCCGACGGCAGACCCAGACACCGAAGGCGCCCATTCCGGTGCGCGACGTCCATTCTGCCATCGAGGCGGTGAGCGAATCCGACGGCTGGTCTCATCTCGGCTCGGTGAGCAACGGGCTCCGTCGCCGGATCAGCGACTTTTCGCCCAGCAAGTATGGATACAGCACGCTGAAACGGCTGATCGCGGCGATGCCGGACATCGAGGTCCGCACTGCCGCCGGCGGCACCACGTTCGTCCGGCGCAGGCCGGCCTAATACAGCCGGCCGCCGTTCGGGATTTTGCGATCGGGATGGATGAGCATGACCTCGCCGTGCTCGTCCGGAAAGCCGAGGGTGAGCACCTCCGACATCATCGGCCCGATCTGGCGCGGCGGAAAATTGACGACCGCCGCCACCTGCCGGCCGACAAGTTCCTCCAGCGTGTAGTTTTTGGTGATCTGCGCCGACGACTTCTTCGTGCCGATAACGGGTCCGAAATCGATGAGGAGCTGGAAGGCGGGCTTGCGCGCCTCCGGGAACGTCTTCGCCTCGACGATGGTGCCGACGCGGATGTCGACCTTCAGGAAATCGTCGTAGGTGGTCGGGGAAGCGAGTGCGTCGTTCTTCATGTCTGCATTTTCCAGCTAGCCCGACAGCTCGCGCGAACGCTTGCGCGCGGCGGCGACCGCCTTCTTCATCAGCGGCGTCAGGCCGCCGCGCCCCATGAGAACTTTCAGCGCGGCAGCGGTCGTGCCCTTCGGCGAGGTGACGTTCTCACGGAGCGTCGCGGCGGAGAGATCGGACTGGTGGAGCAATTCTCCCGCGCCCTCGACGGTGGCGCGCGCGAGTATTTCCGCCGCCGCGCGTTCGAAGCCGACCGAGACGGCGGCTGCGGCGAGCGCCTCCACCATGTGGAAGACGTACGCGGGGCCGGACCCCGACACGGCGGTGGCCGAATCGATCAGGCCTTCCTTCTTCACCCAGATCACGGCGCCGACCGCTTCGAGCAGCGCGGTGACGAGCGTCCGCCCCGCCGCGTCGACTTTCGGATTGGCGATGGCGACGGTGACGCCGCGGCCGACCTGGGCCGGCGTGTTCGGAATGGTGCGCACGATGGCGCAGTCGCCGAGACCCGCCGCGAGGTTCTTCAGCGTGGTGCCGGCGGCGACCGACAGGACGATCGTGCGCTCGTCGATCAGCGGCCGCAGAGCGGGCAGGATTTCGGCAATGACCTGCGGCTTCACCGCGACGACAAGGAGGCCCGCCTTCATGTCGGCGGGCGGCGCGGCATGGGCGGCGATCTTCATCTCGGCGAGGAAAGCGGCACTGTCCGGCGGCGGCGACGGATCGATGACGGCCGCCGCGCGCGGCTTCAGACCCCGCGCGAGCCAGCCCTTGAGCAGCGCGCTCCCCATCTTGCCGGCGCCGACAAGCACCAGCGGACGGCGGGCGGTAAAACCGGAGAAAGACGGCATTGGCTGGCGCCCCTGGCAACGAGGCAATCGTCCTAGCCGGTGTCTGCCAATGTTGGCAACGGCCGGGCCGTTGCGGCCGCGCTGGCTAAGCCTGACCCGCCGTCTCGAAGAGCGCGGTCTGCAGCGCCTCCGGCGCCGACTTGCCGGCCCAGACCACGAACTGGAAGGACTGGAAGTAGCGCTCGCAGGCTTCCACCGCGGTCAGCAAAAGCCGCTCGACCTGAGCGCTGGTCGGCTCGGCACCGCCGCACAGCAAAAGCACCTGGCGGTACATGACCACGCCTTCGCTTTCCCAAAGATCGAAGTGGCCGATCCACATCTGCTCGTTGATGCCCGAGATGAGGCGCATGACCTCGAGCTCGCGCGTCTTCGGCACCTTGAGCTCGAAGGCGCAGGCGAGGTGGACCGCCTCGCGATCTTCCATCCACGAGAAGGAGACGTGGTAGTCGCACCAGCCGCCGGTGACGGCGACGGTGATCTCGTCTTCGCCGGTGCGCTCGAACGACCAGTCGTGCAGGGCCGCAATCTGCTCGATGACGTCAACCGGGTTGGACTGACGCTCGTAGTGGACATCGATAAGGGTCATGAAAAGGCAACCCGTCCGTTCTCAAAAATCGGGAAGGAACTAAGTGGCAAACGCAACTGGTACCGACACGAAAACATTGCCGGCAGGCCAGCGCTCCACGTTTGGCGCCCGCAGCGAATCTTCGTTGCGAATCACTATATAACCCGCGCTGACTCAGCGGCCCAAACGGATTGTGGACGGAGTCAATTCTTCACAGGGAAAAAATCTCTCGACCGAGTCCGCAAGGACACACTCGGTCGCGACCACGACGACCGGCGCGTCTAGGGCGTGCGCTCGCCGAGCATGCCTTCCAGCGCCTCGATGCGCTTCTTCAGCGCCTCGTTCTCGGCCCGCGCCTGCGTTGCCATCTCGCGCACGACATCGAAATCCTCGCGCTTCACG
>CAYOUO010000312.1:0-5645 GCA_964407155.1 uncultured Hyphomicrobiales bacterium
ATTCTGACGCTGGGTCCCGGATCACGCGACACAGCTTCGCTGTGCGCGGTCCGGGAAAGCGGTGAAAATCCCGCTCCCGAAATGCCTTTGGCATTTCCCTCAAGGGGGAGGCTGACGTTGAGCACTAGGCTGACGGAGAAAGTTGTGCGGTGACGGAGCACTGCGCCGGCTGCCGGCGATGTCAGATCAGGAATGAACCGTGCGTTCGAACCGGCGGTCGGGGATGAACCAGACCAGCGCCACGGCGAAATAGATCACCAGCGAGACGCGGGGAGCGAACAGCGCGACGATCACTGCCGCGACATAGGCGACGAGCGACAGACGCTCCTTCATGCCGCCCGCGAACGCGCGGGCAAAGTCGGAAGCGCGGCCTTCCAGCCGGGTCAGGATCTCGGCAAGGATCCAGTACGCAACGGCGCACATCAGCAGATCGATGCCGTAGAGCATCACCGGCTCGGTGGCGAAATGGTTCTCGCCCATCCACGCCGTGACGAACGGCATCAGCGACAGCCAGAACAGGAGATGCAGGTTCGCCCACAGGACCGCGCCGTTCACGTGATGCACGGCCTGCAGCATGTGGTGGTGATTGTTCCAGTAGATGCCGACGTTGGCGAAGCTCAGCACGTAGCTGACGAACACCGGCACGAGCGGCAGGAGATCGCTCCACGCCTCGCCGTGCGGCACGCGCAGCTCCAGCACCATGATGGTGATGATGATGGCGATCACGCCATCGCTGAATGCCTCGAGCCGCCCCTTGTGCATCGTTTCTTCAATTCCGGGAAACTATCTGGGCTGCCCGTGATCGCAAGCCATCCCAAGAGGACCGCATTGGCTGACGTTCACGGGGGTCAGCGATCCCAAGCTGCCTCAATGTAAAGTGCCACTTTCCGTAGTTGCACGCCTGACAGGATGTAACGAGATTGTCTGGATCGATGCGACCGCCGCATCTTGTCGGGACCACGTGGTCAGCAACGGCCTTGAAAACGACGACGATACCGTGATCGTTCTTGCTGTTTGACGAACAAAGAAACGTGCCTTTTCCGGCGGCGCTCTCAACCGCCTTCAGAGCCTGCTTGGAAAGCACGCGAACTCCACAATAGCGGCAGCGGTAGTTGTCGCGGGAGAAGACCGTCTCTTCGACCTTGTTCAAAGGTCTCTTATCGATGGGGCCGCTATACGGTGGCTCTTCGATGGCGAGGATGCGATTGCGATGGATGCCGGACATCTGGCCATGCTCGTGAAGCCACCAATTGAGCTCGTTATTCCTGATGCTGCCAAGAGCTGAAATTCCATCTTCGAGATTGCCGGCTAAAATATGCTTGGCGGCAACGCAGAATTGATCCAGCTCTGACTCGAAAAACTCAGGCGGCGGAAGCGGAGCCAATTTGCTCCAACCTGCCGGATTGTCTCCCAATTCAGAGCAGAACTTGAAGCCGCGACACACAGTCAGCCCCTGCCGCGGTACGGCGCGACGCCCTGGTCGGGCAGCCACACGCCTTTCACCGGCTCCCCGGTCTGCCAGAACACATCGATGGGCATGCCGCCGCGCGGATTGAAATAGCCGCCGATGCGCAGCCATTTCGGCTTCAGCAGACCGACCAGACGCTTGCCGATGGCCACCGTCACGTCCTCATGGAAGGCGCCGTGATTGCGGAACGAGTTGAGATAGAGCTTCAGCGACTTCGACTCGATCAGCCAGCGGCGCGGCACGTAGTCGATCATCATGATGCCGAAGTCGGGTTGGCCGGTGACCGGGCAGATCGAGGTGAACTCGGGGAAGGTGAAGCGGGCGAGGTATTTCACGTCCGCCTGGGGATTGGGCACGCGGTCGAGCACGGCCTCTTCCGGACTCTGCGGAAGGGCGGTGGCGTGGCCAAGCTGGAGGGTCGAGAGGGTCGGTTTCTTTGTCATGGCGGGCTTCTAGCCGCTCTGCTGTCCGGGCGCCACCAGCCTTGCGGCGGCGCGGTCGTAGCGCCAGACGTTGCGGCCCGCGAGCAGGGTGCCGGCCCACCAGCGCTCGATGCCGGACAGCGCGATGCGGTCCGCTTCGCCGCCGAGCACCGCCGCGCCGGCTTCGGTCAGTTGAAGCGACGCCGCCGCAAACCGGGCATCGTCGTCGACGCCGGCCTGCCACGGTGCAAGACCGGCGAGCAGCGGCGTCTGCGCAAAGGCGAGATCGTCGATCAGCCGGAAGAAGCTCCAGTCGCCCATGAACGCGGCTTCCTCCTGCCGGATGACGGCCGGGAAAAGCCGGCGAGGCGACGCGATGCCTTCCGCAATCCCGCCGAGGATTGCCGCTTCGGTGCGCGACAGCCCGCTGTCCGGCGCCGGCAACTCCTGCAGAAAGCGCTCCAGCGCCGCCGGCAGGTACGGGAAGCGTCCCGGCGCCCCCGCGGCGCGTACGGCGACTGCCTCCGGCGTCGGCATGGTCAGGTCGCGCCAGACCTCGCGCGCCGTCGCGACGTCCGCCTCGGCAATGCGCCGCGCCCGTGTGGCGAAGCGCAGGATCGTGTCGGGGCGTTCCGCACCGAGGAAGTCGTCGGCCTGAACCAGCGATACGCCGTCCCTCCGCGCCATGTCCGCGAAGGTGGCCAGGACCTGGATGAGCTGAAGCTGGTCGTAGAGATCGTGCTCGAACCACAGCTCGATGCGATCAAACGATGCCGATGCGCGCACCAGCCGGTCGCGCTCGCCGAACTGCGCCGCGAGATCGTCGGTGGCGAGATGGAAGCGCTGCGCGAGATAGCCGACGCGGGCGGCCGAGCACGCTTCGAGCGGCCCGGCGACGAGCGGCCCCTCGTGGAGCACATCGCGCCACGGCAGGATCGTTGCATCGCGGCCGGCGGCCTTCAGCAGATCCGCCGCCGCGTCGCCGTTGGTGATGATCAGGTCCGCCATCGCGGCCAAGTGTGGCGTTACCCGGTGAAGTTGTCACCTGCGGGTTTGCTTGCCTCAGCGGCGGGCGCCCGGCTAAGACGCCGACCGTAACGGGGAAGGGGAGTTTCGAGCGAGTGTCCGACGATCCTGTATTGATTGCCGGCGGCGGTATCGGCGGCCTCACGCTCGCGCTGACGCTGCACCAGATCGGCGTGCCGGCGCTCGTTTTCGAGAGCGTCAGCGAGATGGCGCCGCTCGGCGTCGGCATCAACCTGCAGCCGAACGCCGTGCGCGAGCTCTACGACCTCGGCATCGGCGCCGCCGATCTCGACCGCATCGGGCTGCCGGCAAAGGAATGGGCGCTGGTCGGGCTGAACGGCAACGACATCTACGCCGAGCCGCGCGGCCTTGAAGCCGGCTACCACTGGCCGCAGTACGCCGTGCATCGCGGCCGTTTCCATATGCTGCTTTACGCGCGCGTTCTGGAGAGGCTGGGGCCCGGCGCGGTGCGACTCGGCAACCGGGTAACGGGCTATCGCCGCGACGCCGCCGGCGGCGTGACCGCCATGGTCGCGTCCGAGAGCGGCGCGGTGAGCGAAGTGAAGGGCGCGCTTCTCATCGGCGCCGACGGCATCCACTCGGCGGTGCGGGCGCAGATGCATCCGCACCAGCCGCCGATCCACTGGGGCGGCGCGGTGATGTGGCGCGGCGTGACGCGGGCGAAGCCCATCCGCACCGGTGCCTCGTTCATCGGCCTCGGCACCGACCGCCACCGCATCGTGTTCTATCCGATCTCGCATCCCGATCCGCAGACGGGTCTGGCGATGGTCAACTGGATCGCGGAGGTCACGATGGACGCCGGCGACGGCTGGCAGAAGCGCGGCTGGTTCCGCGAGGTGCCGGTGGACGACTTCATCCATTATTTCGACGGCTGGGTGTGGGACTGGCTCGACGTGCCGGCGCTGTTCAGGAATTCGGACGGCGCGTACGAAAACCCGATGATCGACCGCGACCCGGTGCCGACCTGGCAGGACGGGCCGGTCGCGCTGATGGGCGATGCGGCGCACGCGATGTATCCGACCGGCTCGAACGGCGCGAGCCAGGCGATCGTGGACAGCCGCGTACTCGGCGCCGCGATGGTCGAGCATGGCGTCACCGAAGCGGCGCTCGCCGCCTACAACGACAAGCTCTGCGGGCCGATCTCGGCGCTCATCCTGCGAAACCGCGGCGCCGGCCCTTTCGGGCTGCTCCGGATCGTCGACGAGCGCTGCGGCGGCACGTTCGACACCATCGACGACGTCATTTCGCCGGCCGAGCGCACAGCGTTCATGGCGGGCTACCGCAAGGCCGCCGGCTTCGCGGTCGAGCAGTTGAACAGCGCGCCGCCGACGATCGCACCCGGCGCGCGGGTCGCGACGTAGAGCGCCCGGTCAAGGCTGGCGCGGGATCAATTCGCCAGCGCGCCGGCGCGAGATTTTACCGCCGGCACCGCCGCAGCTTTCTGCGGCCGCTGGCCGACCCACACGCTGCCGAGCACGAGCAGGCTGCCGACGATCTGCGCCACCGTCAGGCGTTCGCCGCGCGCCGCCCAGCCGATGACGACCGCGACCAGCGGACTGAGCAGCACCAGCGGGGCTACGGCAGCGGCGCCGAGAGCGGCGATGCCGCGAAACCAGAACAGGTAGGCGAGCGCGCCGCTGACCACCGCCAGGAAGGCGAGCGCGGCGATGTTGGTCGCGGTCAGCGCGGGAAGCCGGGGCTCGAAGGCCAGCGCCAGCGGCACCAGCAGCAGCCCGCCCGCCGCCATCTGCCAGGCGGTGAAGGTGAGCGCCGAGACCGGCGGCTGCCAGCGGCGGGTGAGCACGATGCCGACCGCCATCGCGGCCGCGCCGATGAGTCCCGCCGCAACGCCCACGGGATCGAGCGCGGCATGCGGCGTCAGCACGAGCAGCGCGACGCCGGCGACGCCCGCAACGGCGGCCAGCACCGAGGCGGCGCGCAATGGGGTGCCGAGAACGAGCCGCGCCAGTAGGACGACAATCAGCGGCTGGACCGCGCCGACGGTCGCGGCGACGCCGCCGGGGAGGCGGTAGGCGGCGACGAACAGCATCGCGAAGAAGATCGTGAAGTTGAAGGCGCCGAGGACGAACACCCGCCACCACCACGTGCCGGTGGGCAGCTGCCGGAGGAACACCAGCAGGATGAGGCCGGGCGCCAGCGCGCGGATGAGCGCGACCGTCAGGGGGTAGCCCTGCGGCAGGAAGGTCGTGGTGATGCTGTAGGTGAGACCCCACAGCATGGGCGCGAGCGCCGTGAGGAGAAGATTGGCGGAACGGGACATCGCGTCGGCACCCTGTGCACCAGGATCTGGCGGGAAGCGGAACATAGGGCAATGCCGGCGTCGCGGCGACCGCGAAGAGGGAGCGCACCGCGGCGCTCTCGCCTCTTTCGCCTGTCATGGGCGTCCTGTAGAAGGCGCGGGAAACATCCGGACAGCCGCGAGGGGACCATGACGGACATCATCGACATCGTCGGCCGCGAGATTCTCGACAGCCGCGGCAACCCGACCGTCGAGGTGGACGTCATCCTCGAGGACGGTTCGATGGGCCGCGCGGCGGTGCCCTCCGGCGCCTCGACCGGCGCGCACGAGGCGGTCGAACTGCGCGACGGCGACAAGCAGCGCTACGGCGGCAAGGGCGTGACCAAGGCGGTCGAATCCGTCAACGGCGAGCTGTTCGAGGCGCTCACCGGCATGGAGGCCGAGAACC
>CAYOUO010000313.1:0-3433 GCA_964407155.1 uncultured Hyphomicrobiales bacterium
TCGCGCCGCCGGCGCGCACCGGTACGATGCGCGGCAGATCGAGGTGGCCGCTCGCGTCCGCCATCCGCCCGATGTAGCCGCCGGTCTCTCGCACCAGCGGCGCAAGCGTTTCCTCGGTCGAACGCGCGTCGACGAACTCGAGCGGGTTGGCGGCGCCGACATGGGCGAAGGCGCGCTTGTCGCCTTCCTCCACGCGCCAGAGGCCGATCTCGTCGGCGGGCACCGTGGCGCGCCAGAGTCCGGGCTCCGCCGCCGACAGCGTCACTGTCGCGCGCGCACCGGAAGGCTTGATCACCGTGACCGGCGTCACGCTGTCGCCCATTGTCTGGCGCTCGATCGTGAGACCGGTCGGGCCGGAGGACGCACGCAGCGCTTCCTCCTCGAGGTCCGGCTCCTTCATCAGCCAGTGGGCCAGCCGGCGAAAGAGATCGACGTGCGGGCCGCCGCCCTCGTAGCCGCGCGCCCACAGCCACGTGTCGTCGGACAGAACCTCCGCCACGCGCCCCTTGTCCTCGCGTTTCAGCACGATGAGCGGCTTGTCTTCCGCCCCTTTCATCACCACTGTGCCGTCCGGTTTGTCGACGTCGATCAGCCGGAAGAAGCGTCCCCAGTGCGGTGGATCGCTGTCGCTGCCGTCGAGGCCGCGCGTCACCGGGTGGCGTTTGCCGGCGTCGGTCACCTCCGGATAGTACGGCTGGTCGATGGTCTGGCCCGTCGGTGCGGCCGGCAGCACCGGCGACAGCGGTGTGCCGTAGAGGCTGTTTTGCCCGGCGTAGTCCGGTCCGGATGCGACGAGCAGCGCCCCGCCGTCCCGCACGTACTGCGTGATGTTGTCGAAGTAGAGCAGGGGCAGCACGCCCTCCTGCGCGTAGCGGTCGAAGATGATCAGGTCGAACTGGTTGATCTTCTCGGAAAACAGCTCGCGCGTCGGGAAGGCGATGAGCGACAGCTCGTTGATCGGCGTGCCGTCCTGCTTTTCCGGTGGTCTCAGAATCGTGAAATGCACGAGGTCGACCGAGGCGTCGGACTTCAGCAGGTTGCGCCAGGCGCGCTCGCCCGGGTGCGGCTCGCCGGAGACCAGCAGCACGCGCAGGTTCTCACGGATGCCCTCGATCTCCACGGCTGCCCGGTTGTTGATCGCGGTGAGCTCGCCGGACAGCGGCTCGGCCTCAAACTCGATAAGGTTGAGCCCGCCGTGCGGCACGTCGACCGTGAGCTCGCTCGGCGTTCCCGGCATCACCGTCTCGGTCGACAGCGGGTCGCCGTCCCGCGTGATCGTCACCTTCACGCCGGCAGTGTCGTTCGGAACTCCGTCGTCGATCACACGGAAGCGGATGACCTGCTGCTCGCCCACGATGCCGAAACGCGGCGCCGCGTCGATGACGATGCGCCGGTCGCGTTCGCCCGTGTGGCCTGAGATCAGCGCGTGCAGCGGCGCCTTGGACAGCGCGGTGGCGTTGGCCGGAAAGTCGTGCACCAGTCCGTCGGACAGCATGATGACGCCGCCGACCTGTTCAGCCGGCACATCGGCCAGCGCCGTCGCCAGCGGCCCAAAGAGCCGTGTGCCGTCAACCGGTGCACCGGCGCTGTCACCGCCGGCTTCCACGGTGCGCACGCTCACGCCGTGAAAGGCGCCGAGCTCCGTCTTGAGGGCTGCAGCGGCCGCGGCCGTCGTCTTGTCGCGCCCGTCGAGCGTCTGGCTGGCGCTCTTGTCAACCACCAGCGCCACCACCGTGGGCAGCGGCTGGCGATCCTCGTGGAGCAGAACCGGGTTCGCGAGCGCGATCAGGAGTGCAAGTGCGGCCAGCGCCCGCAGCCAGGCGCCGCGCAGCCGCCGCACCAGCGCGGGGATCGTGACCGCGAGCGCAAGCACGACCGCGCCCGCCAGGACCGGCAGCGGCAGGAGCGGAGAGAAACCGATCGACCAGGCCATCCAGCTGTGCGTCCTATTGGCCGAGCCGCTCGAGCAGCGCCGGAACGTGCACCTGATCGGCCTTGTAGTTGCCGGTCATCACGTACATCACAATGTTGACTCCGGCGCGGAAGGCGAGCTCGCGCTGCCGCGGGTCCGCCGGCACGGTCGGGAACATGTAGGCCCCGCTGTCGTCGGTCGCCCACGCGCCGGCGAGATCGTTCTCGGTGATCAGGATGGTGGAAACGCCGTCGCCGGCCTGCACCGGGCGGTCGTTCTTTGCTTCGGCATCGCTGGCTTCCACCCACAGCGCGCCGCCCGAATAGCGCCCCGGAAAATCGTTCAGCAGATAGAACGCCTTGGTGAGCACATGGTCGGCGGGCACCGGCTCCAGCGGCGGGATGTCGAGGCTGGCCAGCATCTGCCGCAGGCGTTGCGCCGCTGGCGTGTTCGCCTGGGCGTCGGGCGAGACCGCGCGGTCGAGCTGGTCGCGCGTGTCGAAAAGCACCGTCCCGCCCTCACGCATATAGGCGTCGATGCGGGCCATGGTGGCGTCGCTCGGCGCCGGTGCGCTCGTAACGATCGGCCAGTAGATCAGCGGAAAGAAGGAAAGTTCGTCCTTCCCGGGGTCGATACCGATCGGGTCGCCGGGAATCAGCGCGGTACGGTCGGCGAGCACGCGGGAGAGGCCATGCAGGCCCGCACGGCTTGTCGAATCCGTCTCGGCATCCCCTGTGATCACATAGGCGAGATGTGGTTTGTCGAGCGCGGCGAGGGCGAACCTGTCGCTGGCTTCGTCGGCGCGGACGCCGCCGCTGTGCAGCGCGAGGAACGCCGCCAGCACGGCTGTTGCCGCTCCCGCAGCCGCGCGCCGGGGCCGCCGGAAGCCACCGTTCAGCCACAGCACCGCCAGTGCATCGAGCGCGAGAAGCGCGAGGGCCGCCATCAGGAACCATGGCGCGAGCACCATCGGCGCGGCCGTGGGGTAGGGGCGCACGCCAATACCGGCAACGCCGGAAACGTCGAGCGGCGGCAGCGTCGATTTGTCGTTGAGCAGGTTGAGCGCCCGGAAGCCCTCTTCCGACCCGTAGAGGCCGGGCGGGTGTTCGCGGCCAATGGCGATCGCACCGAGGTCGCCGGTCACCCCCTCGGCCTCCGCTGTCGGCGCGCTGAAGCGGCCATAGCCGTCAAGCAGCCGGTAGGGCGGCGCCGTCGCCGTTCTTGTTGTCGCGGCGCCGGGAGCGCTGCCCGCGAATGCCACGATCCGCCGCAGCATTTCGACGAAGGTGCCGGAGAGCGGCAGCGTCGACCAGCTCGTATCCGCCGTGACGTGGAAGAGGATGAGCCAGCCCTTGCCGGTCTTGGCGGCCGTCACCAGCGGCGTGCCGTCGGCGAGCGCCGCCCAGGTGTGATCGTTGAGCGTGCCGTCGGGCTCGGCGAGGACCTGGCGCTTGACGAGCACGTCGGGCGGCACCTTCATGCCTGCGAACGGGCTCGCCTCGGAGAAGCTCGCGAGCGGCT
>CAYOUO010000314.1:0-5059 GCA_964407155.1 uncultured Hyphomicrobiales bacterium
CCGATATGGGCGATGAGCAGGATCAGCAGGATGAAGAACAGGATGTGCATCTGAGCTCTCTCCTAGAGACGCGCGGCAGATGTGGGAACCGGGCGCGCATTCCGCCAGCCTATTTCGTTGGTCGGGCCGCTACGGTCTCTCCGGCACGTCGGCGCTTCCAGCCAGGAGCGCAAGGTTCTCATACGCATAGATGAGATGCGGCAGGTCGGCGCCGCCCCAGGAATATGTCGTGGTCTTCACCAGCCGGCCGCCCAGGCGCTCGTAGAAGGCGATCGCCCGGGCATTCTCCGACAGAACGCCGAGGCGGAGCGAACGGCCACCGCGGCCGAGCCACCAGCGCGCAGCCGCCGCCATCAGCCGACTGCCCAGCTTCACGCGGTAATGGCTCATCCGAACGTAGAGGGCGCCGATTTCGCATTCTCCAACGGCATCAGCGTCCTTTCGCGGCCCCGCCAGCATGAGCGCGACCGGTTCCTTGTCCTCGAACGCGCACAGAACGAAACTGTCGGGGTCGGCGATGCTTTGCCGCCATTTTGCCGTGCGCTCCACCAGGTCGGCGTTGGCGAGCGCCTCGGCCGGCACGATGCCGGCGTAGGCTTCCCGCCAGCAGGCGATGTGCAGGCGCGCGACCGCCTCAGCCTCGTCCAGAGAAGGCGGGCGGAGTGTGACGCTCACATTGCTTCCAGCTGGTCGATCAGTCCCGAAATCACGGCCAGCCCCTTCTCCCAGAATCCCGGATCGGTGGCGTCGAGCCCGAATGGCGCCAGCAGCTCCTGGTGGCGTTTGGAGCCACCCGCCTTCAGCATCGCGAAATACTTCTCCTGAAATCCGCTCTCCGCCTGCTCGTAGACCGCATAGAGCGAGTTCACGAGGCAGTCGCCGAACGCATAGGCATAAACGTAGAACGGCGAATGAATGAAGTGGGGGATGTACGACCAGAAGGTCTCGTAGCCCGGATGGAACGCGATCGCCGGCCCGAGGCTCTCGCCCTGCACGCTCATCCAGATTTCGCCGATACGCTCCGAGGTCAGTTCGCCCTGCCGCCGCTCCATGTGAACGAGCCGCTCGAACGAATAAAACGCGATCTGGCGCACCACCGTGTTGATCATGTCCTCGACCTTGCTGGCGAGCATCGCCTTTTTCCGAAAAGGATCGGTCGTTTCCTTCAGGAGCGCGCGGAAGGTCAGCATCTCGCCGAAGACGCTCGCCGTCTCCGCCAGCGTCAGCGGCGTCGGGGACATCAGCGCGCCCTGGGGCGCGGCCAGCACCTGATGGACGCCGTGGCCGAGCTCGTGCGCGAGCGTCATCACGTCGCGCGTGCGTCCCTGATAGTTGAGCAGCACGTACGGGTGCGCCGAGGGTACCGTCGGGTGCGCGAAGGCGCCCGGCGCCTTGCCGGGCCGCACCGGCGCGTCGATCCACCGCCCGTCGAAAAAGCGCCGCGCGATATCCGCCATCTCCGGTGCGAACGCGCCATATGCACCCAGCACCGTCGCCTCCGCCTGATCGAACGGGATCGCCTCCGGCGGCAGTTCGGGGAGCGCCGGCGCATTGCGATCCCAGTAGTCGAGTGTATCGCGGCCGAACCAGCGCGCCTTCAGCTTGTAGTAGCGATGCGACAGGCGCGGATAGGCCGCCTGAACCGCGGCGACCAGAGCGTCGACCACCTCCGGCTCGATGCGGTTCGACAGATGGCGCGCCGCGGCGACATCCTTGAAGCCGCGCCAGCGATCGGAAATCTCCTTGTCCTTGGCGAGCGTGTTGGTGATGTGGGCGAAGAGCCGGATGTTCGACCTGAATGTCACGACCAGCGCTTCCGCCGCCGCCTTGCGCCTGGCGCCGTCGCGGTCCTGCATCAGGTTGAGCGTCGGCTCGATCGACAGTTCCTTGCCGTCGACGTTGAACCTGAGGCCCGCCATCGTCTCGTCGAACAGCCGGTTCCACGCGCTGTACCCGGTCACCGATTTTTCGTGGAAGAGCAGCTCGACACGATCCTCGAGCTGGTACGGTTTCTCGGCGCGGACGTCCTCGATCCACGGGCGGTAGTGGCCGAGCGCCGGCTCACGCAGCGCCGCCTCCATCGCCTCGTCGGAGATGCGGTTCAGTTCCAGGGCAAAAAACAGCAGGTGGGCGCTGGCCGCGGTGATCTTCTCCTGCACATCGCCGTAGAATTTCGCGCGTACGGGATCGTTCGTGTCGCCGGCGTGGACCAGACCGGCGAACGAGATGATCCGCCCCATCAACTCTTCCAGCGCTTCGAACGCGACGACCGCCTCGGCAAGGTTTTTTCCCGCCGCCGGCCCGGTCGCCATGGCGACGAGCCTGCCCTTGAAGCGCGTCTCGAATTCCTCTGCGCGCGTTTCGGCGGCGGCAAGATCGCGGGCGAGAGCAGGATCGTCGAGGCCACGATAGAGATCGTCGAGGTTCCATTCCGGAAGCGCGCCGAGATCGGGAGCCGATGACGATTCGGCCGTGGGCGAACGAAGGGACTGGCGCGCTGGGATCACGGCGGGTCTCGCAATGGTTAAACAAAATCTGCAGTTAAGGAATTCGGGGCGTCCAGATACGGCCCTCACCCGCGCGCCCGCAAGCCTCAACCGACGATCGCGGCATTTGGGCAACACACATATGTCGATTTCGCGAAGGCCTGACCGCGGTTGGTCCGGTTAAACACCGCTTAACTCGGCCACCCGATGATCGCCTCCGTTGTGCCGCAACGGGACGCCCTGATGCCGACGCCTATCCTTATTGTCGATGACGATCCTGTTCAGCGTCGGCTCCTGTCTGCAACCGTTGAGCGCCTTGGCCACCAGCCGGTCGTGGTCGATGGCGGACAGGCGGCGCTCGACCTCCTGGCAACGCCGGATGGCGATGCCATCGCGCTGATGATCCTCGATCTGGTCATGCCCGGCATGGACGGCATGGCACTCCTGGCCAGGCTGCGCGAACGCGAGCGCGCGATGCCCGTCATCGTCGAGACCGCGCACGGCGGGATCGAGACCGTGGTCAACGCCATGCGCGCCGGCGCGGTCGATTTCGTCGTCAAGCCGGTGTCGGCCGAGCGCCTGCAGGTGTCGATCGAGAATGCGCTGAAGCTCGGCGCGCTCGAGGGCGAACTGCAGCGCATGAAGCGCGTCAACACCGGCACGCTGACGTTCCGCGACATCCTCACCGGCAGCCCGGCGATGGAACGCGTCATCCGCCTCGGCCAGCGCGCCGCGGCATCACAGATTCCAATTCTGATCGAAGGCGAATCGGGGGTCGGCAAGGAACTGATCGCCCGCGCCATCCAGGGCGGCAGCGACCGCAAGGCGAAGCCGTTCGTGACCGTCAACTGCGGCGCGATCCCCGACAATCTCGTGGAGAGCATTCTCTTCGGCCACGAGAAAGGGGCCTTTACCGGCGCCGCCGAACGGCACACGGGCAAGTTCCGCGAAGCGCATGGCGGCACGCTTTTTCTCGACGAGGTCGGCGAGCTGCCGCTGGAGATACAGGTCAAGCTGCTGCGCGCGCTGCAGGATGGCGAAATCGATCCGGTCGGAGCCAAGCGCCCCATCCGCGTCGATTTCCGCCTCATCTCGGCGACCAACCAGAATCTCATCGAACTGGTGAAGCAGGGCAGGTTCCGCGAGGATCTGTACTACCGCCTGAACGTCTTCCCGATCCGCGTGCCGCCGTTGCGCGAGCGGCGCGAGGACATCCCGTCGCTGGTGCGCCATTTCACCGCCCGTTTCGCGGCCGAGGAAGGCAAATCCTTCATCCGCGGCGTCAACGCCGCGACGCTGCAGATGCTCCAGCGCCATGACTGGCCGGGCAACGTGCGCCAGTTGGAGAACGCCGTGTTCCGCGCGGTGGTGCTCGCCGATTCCCCGGTTCTGACGCCGGAGGAATTTCCGCAGATCGCCGCCCACGTGGACGGCAATGCCTGGGCGACAGATGCCGCGGCAGCGACCGACGATGTGCGCTTTGCCGCGCCTCCGGGTGAGGAGATCGTCGAGCCGGTCGAACTCGATTTCGGGCTGCCGCGCGGCGGCAGCGAGACGGCCCCGGCTACCGGCGCCATCGCGGGCCTCGATGGCGACGGCGAGGTGCGGAAACTTGCCGAGGTGGAAGCCGCCATGATTCGGCTGGCGCTCGACCGCTACTCCGGCCGCATGACGACGGTGGCCAAACGTCTGGGAATCGGCCGCTCCACGCTCTACCGGAAACTCAAGGAACTCGGCATTTCGGACACACTGGACGGAATTGCCGCTGAGTGACCGGTAAATTCCGCTTGAACTGTGACCGCAAACGTTGAAAGCGACATACCTTTCAGGTCCTGTCCGGTCTGAGCTTCTCGATGGAGGCTCTGCAGAACTTCCGTGTTGAACCGACACGCTATGTCGAGGCTATCGTCGCCATGACTTCTCGCGCATTCACCATGCTGGTCCTGGCGGCCGCCTCGGCGCTGATTATGAATCACGCCGCTGCGGCGAAACCGGTGGTGCGCAAACCCGCGCCCGCGGTGGAAGCGGTGGCCCCGCCCACCACTGTCGATTACCCGATCTATGACAGCGTCGTCGATCCACTGACCGCGGCGATCCGTGCGGCGCTGGCCGACGCCGGCACCAAGGGCGGCTTCCTCGACAAGCGCGATGCCGCCGGCGTCGCCGACTACTACGCCCAGCAGGGATACACCCCGGTCTGGACGGTCGATGGCAAGTTCACCGATCAGGCCAAGGCCATCATTGCGCGGATCAAGGACGCCGCCGAGGATGGACTGGACCCCAAGGATTATCCGCTGCCGCCCGTCCAGCTTGGGCAGGCGATGGCGGCCACCCCGGAAGCCGTAGCGGCGTACGACGTCGAACTCAGCGACGCCATCGTGACCTACGCCCGCCATGCGCACTCGGGCCGTCTCGATCCGGCCGACGTCAGTCCGAACTTCAGCTACAAGCCGCACCTGCTCGATCCGCATGACGTGCTGGAAACCATGCGCACGGCGACGGACGTCGATGCGGCGATGACGGGATTCAGCCCGCACCATCCCGAATTTCTGGCGCTGCGCGCGCGGCTCGCG
>CAYOUO010000315.1:0-5598 GCA_964407155.1 uncultured Hyphomicrobiales bacterium
GGACGACTCGACTCGTATAGTCAGTCACAGTAAACATCAAGGCTCGCCGTGGCGGCGATCCGTGCTCGTGAAGCCGTGCCGCCGCAGCGTTTTACCTGGGATTCAGGCGGAAGGGCAGAATGACATCCCGCCGCCTTTGGGAGCAAGACGGATGGTTCAGACAAGCTTGATCGTTGGCGGTACCGCGGGCATCGGCCTCGAAGTGGCGCGGGCGCTGGCCGCGCGCGGCGACGACGTCGTCATCACCGGGCGGGACGCCGAGCGGACCCGTTCCGTCGCCGCCACCATCGGCAAGAACGTCAAGGGCATCGCCCTCGACATCTCGAAGCCGCTGGAGATCGCGGCGGCGGTCAAGGGCATCCGCAACATCCGCAACCTCATCATCGGCGCCATCGAGCGCGACGTGAACACGGTCAAGGAATACGACGTTCAGCGCGCCATCAACCTCGCGACCATGAAGCTCGTCGGCTACACCGAGGTCATCCACGCGCTCCATGGCCATTTCACGCCGGATGCTTCGATCGTCCTTTTCGGCGGCCTCGCCAAGGAGCGCCCCTACCCGGGCTCAACCACGGTCACCGCCGTGAACGGCGCCGTCACCAGCATGGTGCGCACGCTCGCCATCGAGCTCGCGCCGGTGCGCGTCAACGCCATCCATCCGGACATCATCGGCGACAGTCCTTATTGGGCGGGGAAGAGCGAAGTCCTCTCCCGTACCGCCGCGCGCACGCCGATCGGGCGCACCGCCACCATGGAAGAGGTGACGCATGCCACGCTCTTCCTGCTCGACAATGGCGGCGTGAACGGCGTCAACCTCAACGTCGACGGCGGCTGGCTGCTGCTCTAGGCAGCAGCACGGCTACGTCTTCAGCTTTTCCTGAAGGTAGTCCCAGTCGCGGTTGAAGCGATAGGAATGCCGCGCCGGCGGCTGCGGCGAGGCCGTCTCCAGCCAGCGCACGCGCGCGTGCGTCTTGCTGACGAAGGCGTGGATGCAGCCGACGCCGGCCCAGAAGGCGTCGCCCGGCTTCATGGTGTAGGTCTGGCCGTCGGCAGTGAACTCCACTTCGCCTTCCAGCATGTAGTACGACTCTTCCAGCGGGTGATCGTGCAGATGCGCGACGCCGCCAAGCTGGTAGTCCACCATGAACATGGTCGCCAGCGCCGCATCGAGCCGCTGGTCGACCAGCATCTTCACCGCGATGCCACTATAGGCGAGCAGCGCCGTCGCCATGCTGGCCGAGACCGTCGGCGCGTTCACGCGCGAGCCCACCTGCAGCTTCTTCACGTCGATGTCGTCCTCGGCCATCCGGAAGAGATGCCGGTTGCGCGGATCGCGGATATCCAGCGGCGTGGCCGCGATGTCGGGCGCCTTGCCGGTGAAGAACGTGTCGGGCGGCTCGCCCGGCCCGCGCGGAATGGGCGTCCGGAGGTCGATCCACTTCGCCGTCCCCGAGCGTGGGCCGCGCCAGGCATGCGCCATGCCCACCGGCACGACGCCGCAGGCGCCGGGCATGAGCTCCACCGCGTGGCCGTTCAGCAGCAGAACGGGCGCGCCTTCGGTGACATAGAACAGTTCCTCGAACGAATGCACGTGCGTGTCGAGCGATCCGCCCTCTTCGATCACGCAGAGCCCGAGCCCGGTGTGGGTGGCGCCGGCGGCGCGATCGATCAGCGTCGCCCGCTTCATTCCGGCGCTGTTCTCGGGATATTCCGGCAGGGGTTTGATATCGGCGGCACGCACAATGTGATGCACTGCGAGGAACTCCGGCAATCGACGATCTCGAAACTGTAGATTGATACTGACTACATCGTTCAGTGGCGATTTACAACGGACATCCCCTTCGTTCCTGGCCAAATGCGCGGCGACGCTGCCGATATCCCCCGCAACACGGCGGTTACACGTCCACCATACGGTCCGTCCAGCCAAACCGGCAGGGGAGATCGTATCGATGTTTCGCGCCTCGGCAATTGCGTGTCTGCTGATGCTGGCGATGCCGCTTTCCGCCGATGCGGCCGGCGGCAGCACGATCGCGATCCCCTCGGAGACGCCATCGGCCCTGCCGCAGTTTCTTGCGAAGACCGCGCCGGCCGCGACCGTCCGCGGTGAGCTCTTTCTTCCGGCGGGCGCCGGTCCTTTCCCGGCGATGGTGCTGAAACACGACAGCGCCGGCGTCAGCGGCGCCGGCGGCGCCAATCTTCGCGCCTGGGCGACCACCCTCGCCGGCTGGGGCGTCGCCGCGCTGATCGTCGACAGCTTCGGGCCGCGCGGCATCGCCGGCACATCCGCCGACCAGAACAAGCTCAGTCCCTGGGCCGATGTCGCGGACTCCTTTGCGGCACTGAAGGTGCTCGCGGCCGATCCGCGCATCGACAAGACCCGCATCGGCATCATGGGCTGGTCGCGCGGCGGCAGCGTCGCCTATGACACCGCGCTCGAGACCGCGCGCAAGGCGATGATCGACGGCGACCTGAAGTTTGCCGCCCACATCGTGCTCTACGGTTCCGCCGAGGCGCAGTACCGCGACAGCGCCACCGACCGCTCGCCGTTGCTGGTGCTTCACGGCGCATCCGACGACCACGTCTCGATCGACGCCGCGCGGGAATACGCCAACTGGCTCGGCTCGATGGGCGGCCGGCTGACCTTCATCTCTTACCCGCACGCCTATCACGAGTTCGACGTCGCCAACGGCCCGTCGGGATTCCGCAAGGATCTGCAGGTCGGCCTGCACTGCGATCTGGTGGTCGATCTCACCACCGGCCAGGTGACGCGCATGGGCCACAAGCCGGTCACGGCGCAGGTGACGCTTCCCCGGATCGTCGCCTACTACAAGACCTGCGTCACGCGTGGCGCCACGCTGCAATACGACGCCGCGGCGCGCGCTGACGCTGTGGACAAGGTTCACCAGTTCCTGAAGGACAACTTCCACCTCACGCAGTGACGGCGCGACAGTGTGCAGTTCGCCTGGGGGATCGGTGTGGACATGCCGCTTTGGGGCAGCCCGCCGTGACGTTGCAGCGCCACGACGGGCTAAGCCTGACGCAGAGGGGTCGAGCCAAAGCGCCCGGCTGGAGCGTTTTTATCAGTTTCCCGGCTAACAATCTCGCCGCAGTGCGGCATCAGCTTCAGAGAAGCGACCAGATCGCAAAGACCGCGCCGAGCACGGCGATGAAGGCGCCGCTGATGACTTCGCCGTATCGTTCCACCGGCCCAAGGTGGACGCGGGACAGGCCTTCCGCCGCGCTCACTGAGAGCGCGACGTAGACGGCGATGGTGCTGGCGCAGAAGACGATGCTCATGATGGCAACCTGCAGCAGTCCGTAGCGCGACGCTGCGAAGAAAGCCGGTATGCCTTCCACCATCGGCGAGGAGCCGAGCACGAGCAGCAAGGCGGTTCGTCCGGCCATGCCGTGCCGGTGATCGTGCAGGGGGACCGCATCGACCGCGACCGCGTGCGCCGTTGCGGCAGCGTGATCGTGCCAGTGGAAATGCGGTGCCCCGCCGCCGTGACGGTGAAGGTGCGCATGCCGGAGGGCCACCACTCCGCCATGCAGCGGCGAATACCGCGGATCCTGCGTCCACCCGTGGTCGTGATGGTGCGAACCCGCGTGCCCGCCATCGTGATCGTGGACGTGATGGTGACCGGAATGGTCGTGACGATGATGCGGATGCTTGCCGCCGCCTGACCGGACCTCGCGCCATGCACCGAGGGCGATCCAGTAGCCAAAGCCCACGAGGGCGACGCTCGCCGCAACGTCCACCCAGTGGCCGAAGCTCTTCGCCGTGGCCACGCCGACGAGCCACACGCCGATCCCGAAGGCGAGCGTTGACAGCGAATGCCCGGCGCCGGCCTTCACGCTGGCGTTCACCGTCTCGCGACGCGTCCATCCGCGCTGGCGGGCGAGCAGCGCTATCGGCGCCCAGTGATCGGGAACCGCCGTGTGCAGGACGCCGACGATGGCAACCGCAAGAATCAGAAGAAGCTGCTGCATGGAAATTCCTCCGCTTCGACTGCGCCAAGCGCAGCTAGATCGCGACCAGCACCGCGCCGCAGCCGACCAGCGCAATGCCAAGCCAGCCCACCGGCGACAGCCGTTCGCCGAGGAACGCCACGCCGAAGATCGCCACCAGCACGACGCTCAGCTTGTCGATGGGCGCCACCTGCGCCGCATCGCCCAGCTTCAGCGCCCGGAAATAGCACAGCCACGATGCACCGGTGGCGCAGCCGGACAGCACCAGAAAGACGTAGGTGCGCGGCGAAATCGTGCCGGGCGATTGAAACTGGCCGGTTCCCCACACGATCGCCGCCGCGACCAACAGGATGACGACGGTGCGGATAAGGGTCGCGTAGTCGGAATTGACGTTCTCGACGCCGACCTTGGCGAAAATCGCGGTCAGCGCCGCGAAGCAGGCGGACAGCGCCGCCCAGAATTGCCATTGGCTGGTCACGGCGGGCTTGCCTCCCTCGCGGATCGGAACAGATTTCCCCGATTATTTGGTGAGCGCGCCGGGGCTCGAACCCGGGACCTGATGATTAAAAGTCATCCGCTCTGCCACCTGAGCTACGCGCTCTTCCGCCTTGGCTTTTGCGACTTGGGGAAGTGCGGCGGAACCTAGTCGGCGCGTCCCGGCGGGTCAACAACGCCGGGCCCACGGAAAACGGCGCGCCGCGGACCTTACTGGAATGCCTTGAAGGTCACGATCGTCCGCGTATCGCGGATCCCGGCAAAACGCTGTACCGACTCGGTGATGAAGTGCCCGGTGTCCACGCCGTCGGCCACGTAGAACTTCACCAGGAGGTCGAAATCCCCGGCCGTCGAGTAAATCTCGGAGGCGATTTCGGCGTCGGCAATCTCATTGGCGACGTCATAGGCCTTGCCGAGCTCGCACTTGATCTGGACGAAAACCGCGCGCATCCCTTTGCTCCGCCGCCGAGAACGACCTGTCCGCATTTGACCACAGGCCGCCGCCCACCGCCAGCGCGCGGCCTCGCCTGAAACCTTTCGCCCCCGGTCCGCGTAGAGCAAAGTGATACCGGGAGGGTCACGCCCATGAAATCACGGCTCGCGGCATTTCTCGCGCTCTTCGCCATCCTGCTCGCCGTGCTGGCGCCGGCAGCCTCCGCCGACGACGTCTCGGCCGCCGACAAGTCGGCCATGCAGGCCATCGTCTCCGGCCAGATCGCGGCCTTCGCTCACGACGATGCGGCCGCTGCCTACGCTTACGCCTCGCCCGCCATCCAGGGCATCTTCCCGACGCCGGACGCCTTCATGGCGATGGTGAAGAGCGGCTATGGTGCGATCTATCGTCCGCGCTCGGTTGTCTTCGGCGATGTCGCGATGGGCGACGCCGGGCCGATCGCCAGGGTCTACGTCACCGGTGCCGACGGCGAATCCTTCGTCGCGCTCTACAGCTTCCAGAAACAGCCTGACGGCTCGTGGAAGATCAACGGGGTGCAGATCATCAAGGACGATACGCCGACGATCTGACCGCTCACGTGAGCGCCGGAATGTCGCCTTTCGTCCACGCTTCCTTCTGCTCGGCCATGAACTCGGCCAGGCAGCCCATGCCAATCGCGCGCCGCACCTGTCCCATGAGCT
>CAYOUO010000316.1:0-3106 GCA_964407155.1 uncultured Hyphomicrobiales bacterium
GATCCCTTTGTCGGCCACGTGACTTATATTCGCGTGTATTCCGGCGTGCTGAAGGCCGGGCAATCGGTTTACAACTCGACGAAGAAATCGCGCGAGCGTATCGGGCGTTTGCTGCGCATGCACGCGAATAAGCGCGAAGAAATTGAATCGATTGAAGCGGGCGATATTGCCGCTTGCGTCGGCTTAAAGAACGTGACGACGGGCGATACGTTGTGTAGCGAAGAGAAGCCGATCGTTCTCGAATCGATCGAGTTTCCAATGCCGGTCATTTCGGTTGCCATTGAACCCAAGACGAAAAACGACCAGGAAAAGATGGGCACCGCGTTGCAGAAGCTGGCGCAGGAAGATCCTACCTTCAGAGTTCACACCGACGAAGAAACCGGGCAAACGCTTATTTCCGGAATGGGCGAGTTGCATCTGGAAATCATCGTGGACCGCATGATGCGCGAGTTCAATGTGCAGGCGAATGTAGGTCGCCCGCAGGTCGCGTATCGCGAAACGATCTTGAAAGGTGCCGAAGCGGAGCATACGCACAAGAAGCAGTCCGGCGGCCGCGGGCAATTTGCTCAGGTGACGCTGACCGTACAGCCCCTGCCTAACAACGGCCAGAGCGACATGCATGAATTGTCCACCGATGAACTGGATGAACTGACGAAGCAGATCGTCGGCAAAGGCGGGAAGTGGCACTTCAACAAGGAACGCCGTCTACTCTTCATCGATAAGATTGTTGGCGGCGTAATTCCCAAAGAGTTCATTCCTCCGATCGAAGACGGTGTCGCCGAGGCGATGGAAAATGGCGTTCTTGCCGGGTATGAAATGACCGATCTTGCCGTGGTCGTGATCGACGGCAGTTTCCACGAAGTTGATAGCTCGGAAATGGCATTTAAGATTGCGGGATCAATGGCTTTCAAGGAAGCCATACGTCGGGCCGGCCCTAAGCTGCTCGAACCGATCATGCGCGTGGAAGTGGTGGTTCCGGAAGATTACATGGGTCCCGTCATTGCGGACCTGAACTCGCGGCGCGGGCAGTTGCAAGGACGCGAATCGCGCACTGGAAGCGAAATTATCAACGTGCAGGTACCCCTGGCGGAAATGTTCGGATACGCGACGGACATTCGCAGTAAGACGCAGGGGCGGGGCAGTTTCACCATGCACTTTTCGCATTATCAGCAGGCGCCCCCGAATATTGCCGAAGCGGTGATCGGTAAGAATGGTGGCGGGCAGAAGAAGTAGCGGCAGGCCAACGGGATCAAAAGAACTAGAGAAGCACCGAGGAGCGGAGAGCGATGGCGAAGGAGAAATTCGAGCGGAGCAAGCCGCACGTCAATATCGGGACGATCGGGCACATTGACCACGGCAAGACGACGTTGACGGCGGCGATCACGAAGGTGCTGTCGAAGAACAACCCGAAGGTGGCGTTCCGGGCGTTTGATTCGATCGATAACGCGCCCGAGGAGCGGGAGCGCGGGATCACGATTGCGGTGTCGCACGGGGAGTATGAGACAGCGAACCGGCACTACGCGCACATCGACTGCCCGGGTCACGCGGATTATGTGAAGAACATGATCACGGGCGCGGCGCAGATGGACGGAGCGATCCTGGTGGTGGCGGCGACGGACGGACCGATGCCGCAGACGCGCGAGCACATACTGCTGGCGCGGCAGGTGGGTGTGCCGTATATCTGCGTGTTTTTGAACAAGTGCGACGTGGTGGACGATCCGGAGCTGTTGGAGTTGGTGGAATTGGAAGTGCGGGAGCTCTTGAAGAGCTATCAGTTTCCTGGGGACACGCTGCCGGTAATCCGGGGATCGGCGCTGAAGGCGCTGGAAGGCGATGCGAAGTGGGAGAAGTCGATCCTGGATTTGATGGAGGCGGTGGATAAGAACATTCCGTTGCCGCAGCGGGATGTGGATAAGCCGTTCGCGATGCCGATCGAGGACATTTTTTCGATCTCGGGCCGCGGGACGGTGGTGACGGGAAGAATCGAGCGCGGCAAGGTGAAGGTGGGAGAAGAGATTGAGATCGTTGGTTTCCGTCCGACGATGAAGAAGACGGTAACGGGCGTGGAGATGTTCCGGAAGCTGCTGGACGAAGGGATCGCGGGAGACAACGTGGGGTTGCTGCTGCGCGGCACGGAAAAGGATGAAGTGGAGCGCGGGCAGGTATTGTCGAGGCCGGGATCGATCACGCCGCACACGAAGTTCAAGGCGGAAGCGTACGTGTTGACGAAGGAAGAGGGCGGGCGGCACACGCCATTCTTTACGGGATACCGGCCGCAGTTTTACTTCCGGACGACGGACGTGACGGGAGACGTGAAGCTGCCGACGGGAGTGGAGATGGTGATGCCGGGGGATAATGTGAGCGCAGAGATCACGTTGATCACGCCGGTGGCGTTGGAGAAGGGGCTGCGGTTTGCGATCCGGGAAGGCGGCCACACGGTGGGTGCAGGCGCCGTGGCCGAGATTATCGAGTAAGCCGATGCCAAACGGAGAAAAAATTCGGATTCGTTTGAAGGCTTACGATCACCGCATTCTCGATCAGTCGACGCGGGAAATTGTGGATACAGCCAAGCGCACCGGCGCGGATGTCGCAGGGCCGATTCCTCTTCCCACGGTGATCAATCGCTGGACGGTATTGCGGTCGCCGCACGTGGACAAGAAATCGCGCGAGCAGTTTGAGATGCGCACGCACAAGCGGTTGATCGACATTCTGGAGCCGACGCCGGATACGGTGGATGCGCTGATGAAGCTGGATTTGCCGCCGGGTGTAGATGTGGAAATCAAGGCGTTTGGCCGCGAGCACGCATAGTGCAGACGGTGAAGTAGACGGGCGAGGCAGTCAGCGCCCCTACAAGGCCATAAGAGAGAGTAGACGCGATGGCAGTCAATGGAATTCTCGGAATCAAACTCGGCATGACACAAGTCTTCGCCGATGACGGCACAGCAGTGCCGTGCACGGTGCTGCAAGCCGGCCCATGTGTCGTGGTGCAGCGGCGCACGATGGATAAGGACGGCTATGACGCTGTCCAACTGGGCCTCGTGGAGTTTATCAAGCCGCAGCGGATCAACAAGGCGCTGACCGGCCATTTCAAAAAGGCTGGCGTTGC
>CAYOUO010000317.1:0-16368 GCA_964407155.1 uncultured Hyphomicrobiales bacterium
TTCGCCGTAGTGCCCAGGCCGTTTATCCGGTAAAGCATCGCGCCGAGGACGGCGAGGATACCGATCCCTAGCGTCAGGCCGGCAATCAGCATCAGCCGCCTGAGCCGCGCCTGAACACGCAGCAGCGTCGGATCGAGCGGCTTCTCTTCGTCGTCAAACGCGGCGCTCTCGAAGGTCTGTCTGGCCATGGAAGCGGAAATGTCCCGGTCGAGGATGATCGAATTGATCGTGCCCGAAGAAGCGGCCGGCACGCGCCTCGATGCGTGGCTGGCAGGGGCAGTGGCCGACCTCGGGCGCAATCACGCCAAGCGCCTGATCGTGGAGGGCCACGTTGCCGTTGGCGGGCGAACGATAGTTGAGCCGAAACGGCCGGTCAAACCGGGCGAGCCGGTGGTTGTTGCGCTGCCGCCGCCAGCGCCGGCCACGCCGCAGCCGGAGAAAATTGCGCTCGACATCGTCTACGAGGACGATGACATCATCGTCATCGACAAACCTGCCGGGCTCGTCGTCCATCCCGCCGCCGGCAATCAGACGGGCACGCTGGTCAACGCCCTCATCGCCCATTGCGGCGCAAGCCTTTCGGGCATCGGCGGCGTCGCCCGCCCGGGCATTGTCCATCGGCTCGACAAGGATACGACCGGCCTGCTCGTGGTTGCCAAGAACGACCGCGCGCACCGTGCTCTCGCCGCACAGTTTGCCGACCACGGTCGCACCGGACCGCTCGAGCGCGAATACACCGCCCTGGTATGGGGCATTCCCTCCCGTCCCGCGGGCACGATCGACCTGCCGCTCGGGCGCTCGACCCGCAATCGTGAAAAGATCGAGGTGAAGCGCGGCGGCGGTGGACGGGAAGCAATCACGCACTATCGCGTCGAGCGGCAGTACGGAGGATTCGCGGCCGAGGTCGCCTGCATGCTGGAGACCGGGCGCACGCATCAGATCCGCGTGCACATGGCGGCCATCGGCAACCCGCTCATCGGCGACCGGGTCTACGGGGCGGGGTTTGCGACCAAGGCGAACCTCCTGCCCGAACCGGCCCGCAACCTCGCGGCAGCCTTCCCGCGGCAGGCACTCCACGCCCGCGCGCTCGGCTTTCAGCACCCGGTCACCGGCGAGGATCTCTATTTCGAAAGCGCCCTGCCTGCCGACATTGCCGCCCTTTCCGATGCACTTGCCGCCGCGGTCGGCGCTGCCGGCAGGAACTAACTCTTTGAGCTGATTGAAGAACCGGACACGGTCGTTTGGCCGTGTTTCTGGCAAAATCATACCTATATATCGACATGCCGGCTGTCCGCTCATGGAGGCCGGACCGGACCGCCGGAATTGTCCGGGGACCGGAAATTCGAAGGAAAGGGGCGCTGATTATCATGGCCCAGACCAGTCTTCCTGCTATTGCCGCCGGCGAAGGCGGCCTTTCGCACTACCTTTCGGAAATCCGCAAATTTCCGATGCTTGAGCCGAACGAGGAGTACATGCTCGCGAAAGCCTACCGCGAGCATGACGACCGCGGCGCCGCCCACAAGCTGGTGACGAGCCATCTGCGCCTCGTCGCGAAGATCGCCATGGGTTATCGCGGCTACGGTCTCCCGATCGGCGAAGTTATCTCCGAGGGTAACGTCGGCCTGATGCAGGCCGTGAAGCGCTTCGAGCCCGAAAAGGGCTTTCGACTGGCGACCTATGCGATGTGGTGGATCAAGGCCGCGATCCAGGAGTACATCCTGCGCTCCTGGAGCCTCGTGAAGATGGGGACGACCGCGAGCCAGAAGCGGCTCTTCTTCAATCTCAGAAAGGCGAAGGGTCAGATTCAGGCGTTCGAGGAAGGCGATCTCAGGCCGGAGAATGTCAAGAAGATCGCGACCAAGCTCGGCGTGAGCGAAGATGACGTGGTGTCGATGAACCGCCGGCTGGCGGGAGATACATCATTGAACGCGCCGATCCGCGCCGAATCGGAATCGGGTGAATGGCAGGACTGGCTGGTCGACGAAGCCCCCGACCAGGAAGAGCGGCTGGTCGAGAGCGAGGAACTGGATAACCGCCGGCAGTTGCTGAGAGGTGCGATGGACGTTCTGAATGACCGCGAGCGGCGCATCTTCGAGGCGCGGCGCCTGGCCGACGACCCGGTGACGCTGGAAGACCTTTCGACGGAGTTCGGCGTCAGCCGCGAACGCGTGCGCCAGATCGAGGTGCGGGCGTTCGAGAAGGTGCAAAAGGCCGTCAGGAAGGGCGCGCGGGAACTGGAAAAGCCCCGCGCGGCCTTGCCGGCGAGCGCCTGAGTACTCGATCGGTCCCGGCTACAAGAGACGCCCGCCGAGGATGATCGATGCAATGGTGAAATAGATCACCAGCCCGCTCACATCGACGAGCGTGGCAATGAAGGGAGCTGAAGCGCTCGCCGGGTCGAAGCCGACCCGCTTCAGCAGGAACGGCAGCAAAGAACCGGCGACCGATCCAAAGGTCACGATCCCGACCAGAGCGCAGGCAACTGTCACCGCCACCAGCGGCCACTGCGGTCCGTAATTGTAAAATCCGACGTACTGCCACAGACCGATGCGCCCGAGGGCGATGACGCCGAGGATCAATCCAAGCGTGATGCCCATGGGCAGTTCCCGCATCGCGACGCGCCACCAGTCGCTGAGCCGCACTTCGCCCAGTGCAAGAGCACGGATCAGGAGCGAGGTGGCCTGCGATCCCGAATTGCCACCCGAGCTCATGATCAGCGGGATGAACAGCGCCAGAACGATCGCCTTCTGAAGCTCGTCGTCGAAGTGCTGCATCGCCGTCGTCGTCAGCATCTCGCTGAGAAAAAGCACGCAGAGCCAGCCGGCCCGCTTTCTCACCATCGTGCCGAAGCCGATCTCCATGTACGGCTCGTCCAGGGCCTCGGTACCGCCGAACTTCTGGACGTCCTCCGTGCCCTCCGCGACCACCGCGTCGATGATGTCGTCGACCGTCACGATGCCGAGAACGTGGCCGGAACGATCCAGGACCGGCACCGCGAGGAGATCGTATTTCGAGATCAGCCGGGCGACCTCTTCACGATCCGCCAGCGGAGTCACCGATACGGGCTTGCGTGTCAGCGCCACCGAAAGCACGGTAGCATGCGGATCGCTGACGATCAGACGCCGCAACGAGACCGCCCGCAGTAATTTCCGGCTGCGCGGATCGATGACGTAAATGGCGTAAATCGTCTCGCGCGTGCGCTCGACCCGGCGAATGTGTTCCAGCGTTTCCGCCACCGTCCAGGTCGGCTGGGCGCTGACGTATTCAGTCGTCATGATCGAGCCGGCGGTGTTCTCGGGATAGGCCAGCAGTTGCTTCAGCGATGAACGGGTTTCCGCGTCCAGCCGATCGAGAAATCGGTCGCGCAACTCCGGCTCGAAATCCCTCAGCGTGTCCGCCTGACGATCAGCCGACATGGCGGTGACGAGCGCGACCGCGTAGTCCAGCGGCAACGCCTCGATCAGCTTCGCGCCGTTGTCGAGTTCGGGCTGATCGAGCACATCCACCGCCCGTTCCCGCGGGAGCAGCGACAACGTCGCGGCTGCCGTATCGGTCGGCAATTCGTTGAGCGCTTCGGCAATATCGGCGACATGCTGATCGGCAAGTTTTGCCGCAAGCTCTGCCGGTGAGATATCGGCTTCTACCTGAACTGCGTTTTCTTCCATGGCTCACCGCCTCTCAACCGGCCGCGTTCGACCGGTCGCGGGAGCCTGTGGAATCAGGTCCCGGCAACCGCCGAAGGCGGCACACACATTCGACTGCTACTGTCGCTGGGCATGGGTGCTGGATACCGTCTGGACGGCGAAAGAATTCGTTCACCGATTTCGGGAGGCAATATTCTCTTCCGCGATTGGGTCAAGCAGTTTGTGCAGGCCGCCGCACCGACCGGTGTTGACACATCGCCGCACCAATCATCCCGGTTCCTCGGCGTAGGTATCGACGGCAGGAATCGCATCGATCAATCCCTTACCTTTGAGAAATTCGGCGAAGCGCTGATAGCGTCCGTGATCGACCGCACCCGGTCGCTTGGCGAAGCGCGAAAGCGTTGCCGTGAACTGGGCGCGGTTGATCGCATCGTCGAGATCGGGATGCGCCTTGAGGAAAATCGCCAGCGCCTGATCGGGATGATTGGTGAGGAAAATTGTCGCCGCCTCGACCGCCTGCACGAAGCGGGCGAGCCGGGGATCGGTTCTGAGGTTGGACCGGGTGACGTAGACAAGCTCGTCGTACACCGGAACACCATTTTCCTCGGGGTAATATGCGATCGCGGGATGTCCCTGCAGCCCCAGCTGAATGAATTCGACGTTACGATAACCGTCGAGAATCGCATCGACCTGCCCGGCAAGCAGCGGCGGAATCAGATTGTAATTCAGATTGACCGTCTTGATGTCGGCGACCGAGACGCCGTTCGCCTGCAGCATCGTCGAAAGATAGGCATCCTCGAACCCCGCGATCGAATAGCCGACCGTCCTGCCTTTCAGGTCTGCGAGCGACTTCACGGGACCGTCCTGGAGTGCGATCAGACAGTTCAGCGGCGTCTCGATCAGCGTTCCGAATCGCACCAGTGGGAGGCCAGCCTTGATGTCGAGCATCAGATCCGGCTGGTACGTGATCGCCGCATCCGCTTTTCCGGCGGCCACGAGCCTGGATGGGGCGGAAGCGTCGGACGCGACGATCATGTCCACGTCGAGGCCGAGGCGAGCGAAATAGCCGGCTTCCCTGGCAACCACCAGTGGGGCGTGATCCGGATTGACGTACCAGTCGAGCAAAAGAGTGAATTTATCGGCAGCGGCCAGCGGGGCGCGCGATGGCGCGACAACCCCCAGCGCAGCGCCCGTTGACGCGAGGAAAAACTGGCGTCGGTTCATGAGCGGGGTTCCCTCATTCATTTCGGTTTGCATTCTCCGGCCGCCATGGCGTGAGCCGCGCGGTGGCAAGATCAACGAGGCCGCGCAGAAGAACTGACATCGCGACCACCAGAAAGAGCGCCGCGAACATCGTCGCGGTTTCGGACCGCGAGTTCGCGAAAACCATGGCGTAGCCCAGCCCGGCAGATGAACCGACCCATTCGCCGATGAGCGCGCCGACGGGCGCGTAAACCGCCGCCAATCGGAGTCCGGTAATGAAATCGGGCAGCGCGTTCGGAACGCGCAGAAGCCTGACGACCTGGCTTCGCTTCGCCCGATAAAGATGCGCCAGGTCGAGAAGCCCCGGGTCCGTCCGCGCCAGTCCATCCGCGAACGCGGAGGTGACCGGGAAGAAAATGGCGACGGTGGCCATCACCACTTTGGAGGCCACCCCGAAACCGAACCAGAGTGAGAGCAGCGGCGCGATCGCAAAGACGGGGATCGCCTGGCTGACGACCAGAAGCGGAAGCAGCAGCCGACGCGAAAGAGGCAGGAAGCTCATCGTCAGCGCCAGACCCACGCCGATGGCGGTTCCCGCCACCAGCCCGGCAATGGTCTCGATTAATGTGGTAACTGCGTCCACCCGCCATAAGGCGGGATGCCGGACAAGCGCCAGGAAGACAGCGGCCGGCGCAGGCAACATGAAAGGCGGCGGCGCGAAGATGAGCACCACCGCCTGCCAGATCGCAATCAGCGCAATACCCACGACGGCTGCACGCGCCACAATCATGCCGTGACCCTCGGGGCGGCTGGTGCGTTTTCGTCTGAGCAGGCTGCAATTGCCATGCGAGGCTAGTCGCTCCACATCGAGCGACCCGGGTCACGGCTGGCGAATATGGCGGAGAACGATTTCCGTCCCTTCGCCGGCATGACCCGGATCAGGTTCGAAGGGTTCGGCGCGCAGCCGTCTCAGCTCCGGTAAGGAGCACCCCTCGGAATGCAGGGAAAGTGGCAGGGACGCGAGCGCAGGGCAAGCGTCTTTTTACAACGACCTATCCGCCGGCAGACCACGCTGACAGGACCTGGTCGAACACCCGGTCGCCGGAAGTGCCCTTCTCCAGCGTGATGATGGCGCGCTGGCCGGTCTCGTACACCATGGGCAGGTCGAACCACTCACGCTGCTTCAGCAGCCCGAGATTGGCCGAAAGGTCGGCGTCAACATTCGAAAGAGCAATCCAGAAAAAGCCATCCGCGACCTTCGCCGATGCGCCGATGAGCGGCTCGCCGCGCGCATCCTCTGCCGGCTTCATCACGATCCGCGGTATGTCCTGGATGCTCTTGCCCGGAAAACCCGGTGGCACCTCAGCGACCACCTCGACGACGTGGCTCGCCGGCAACGTCTTGTCGTGGTTCTGACGGAACGTCATCTTCAGCTTCATACCGCGATCGGGAATGTCGATATTGCCGACGATCTGCGGGCCGTCGCTGCCCTGGACCGCGCTCCACGTCACCGCAGCCTTGATCGCCACCACGCCGTTCTGGGCCGCCGTCGCGTCCAGCGGCTCCTCGTACAGCGTTGCCTTTTGCGCCACGAGAGCGGCCGCCACCGGGGCAGGCGCATCAGCAGGAGCCGACGGCGCCGATGCCGCGGTTGCGGCATTGTCAGATTGCGAGGCGTCGGGCGTCACGACCCGCACTGAATTTGCCGGCGCCCCCGTGTCACCTGAACTGTCCTGGTTGCTGCCCAGCAGGCTGTCGCTGTCTTTGCCGGACGTGTCAGGCGCAGGCGAAGGTGTAGGCGCTACCGCTGCGGCGGACTGATGCGAATCGAAGCCGCCAAGCAGATCCGAGATGACCGCGCGCTGCGACCATGCCAGCGCCGCCAGACCGATCAGCATAACCGCGATCAATACAAGGAGCAGGATCGTCGGCACGGAGGACGGTCGGGCGCGACGTTCGAGCGTCTCGACCTGGTGGTCATCGTCGTCGTCTTCGCGCGCGCGCTGCTGCTGCCGTCGCGGACGGGCGCGGAAATCGTTCGCCGCGATCACTTCCGGTGCCGGATCGCGCATGATCCCGGGAGAGGATTTCGGCGCTGAATCGGGGTCCCACTCGTAGTCGTAATCGGGGGCGAGGCGCGGCTCGTCGGGACGCGGCGGCTCCTCGACGTAGCCCTGCGACGGCAGGTTGGTTTCGGCCTTGCGCGCGGGCAGCGCACGCGCGGCAGGCAGGGGTGCGCGCGCGGCAGGACGCGGCGGCTCGATCTGCTCCGGCTCCTGCGCCGGCGGGTCGGCGGTCTCGTCGACGGACCAGTCGTCGGCCCGTGCCGCCACCGGTGCGCGCTCTGCCGGCGGGGTGCGCTCGGCGGTGCTCTCCGCTTCCTGGATGGCGCGCCGGAAGACGTCCTGCGCTGATGGCTTGGGAGCGCGCTGAGGCTGGGCACGCTGGGGCACCCCCCCGGCGCGGGCGGCAACCGCGGCGGTGCGCGGGGGCGCCTTGACCGATGCCGCAGCCTCGCGCTCGACGCGGCGGATCGCCTCCTCGAGCTCCAGCCGCTGGCGGGAAATCTCGGCGGTCGGCAACGGCGGCTCGATGGCCTTGAGCTGACCGATGAGGGCATTGCGCGCCTTGTCGTAGACGGCGCGGCGGGTGTCCGCACCGTTACTCTCAAGCCCCGCAACCGCCTTGCTCAAAACGGCGTAATATTCAGCCATTTTCCTCGCTCTGCCGGAGTCCCTCTTAACGGCAAAAATCAGCTCTGGAAAGGATCACGGACGAGAATCGTATCGTCGCGCTCGGGACTTGTCGAAAGTAAGGCCACGGGCGCACCGATCAGCTCCTCCAGATGCCGCACGTACTTGATTGCCGCCGCCGGCAGATCGTTCCAGGTCCGGGCGCCGGCCGTCGAAGACGACCAGCCGTCCATCTCCTCATAGACAGGCACAACGCGGGCCTGCGCGCTTTGTGCCGCGGGCAGATGGTCGATTCGCTGCCCGTCCAGCATATACCCCACGGCAATGCGAATCTTCGCCAGGCCGTCGAGCACGTCGAGTTTGGTGAGGGCAATTCCGTCGATGCCACCGATCTTGACCATCTGCCGCACCAGCGTCGCATCGAACCAGCCGCAGCGGCGCTTGCGGCCGGTGACGGTGCCGAACTCGCGACCGACGCGGCCGAGATGCTCGCCGATCTCGCCGAAATCCTCGGTCGGGAACGGACCCGCGCCGACGCGGGTCGTATAGGCCTTGGTGATGCCGAGCACGTAGCCGACCGCGCCCGGCCCGAGCCCCGACCCGGCCGCCGCCTGTCCGGCGACCGTGTTGGAGGACGTCACATAGGGATAGGTGCCGTGGTCGATGTCGAGCAGACCTGCCTGCGCGCCTTCGAAGAGAATGCGCTTGCCGCCGGCGCGCGCCTCGTCCAGCCGCCGCCACGCCGAACCGGCGAAGGGCACGACCTTCGGCGCGATCTCCTTCAACATGGCGAGAAGCGCCTCGGGCGCGATCTCCTCCGTGCCATATCCGCGCCGGAGCACGTTGTGGTGGGCGAGAAGCCGCTCGATCTTGCCGGGAAGATCTGCCGGGTTCGCCAGATCGACGACCCGGATGGCACGGCGGCCGACCTTGTCTTCGTAGGCCGGGCCGATGCCCCGCCGCGTGGTGCCGAGTGCTTGCGTCGAGCTGGCCGATTCGCGGGCGATGTCGAGTTCGCGATGCAGCGGCAGGATGAGCGCGCAGTTCTCGGCCAGCAGAAGATTGTCGGGCGAGATCGAAACCCCCTGCCCGCGCAGCCGCTCGACCTCCTCCAGGAACGCCCAGGGATCGACGACGACGCCGTTGCCGATGATCGACAGCTTGCCGGAACGGACGACGCCTGACGGCAGGAGGCTGAGCTTGTAGACCGCGCCACCGATGACGAGCGTGTGGCCGGCGTTATGGCCGCCCTGGAAGCGGACGACGATGTCCGCCCGCTCCGACAGCCAGTCGACGATCTTGCCTTTTCCCTCGTCGCCCCACTGCGACCCGACGACGACCACGTTACCCATGCCTGCGAGCGACCCCTTGGCGAACGACCTCTGGCAACCGGCCCGGCGGCGGGGCCAAAATGCGGCGGGACTATAGCGGGCGATGGCGGCCGATGCGACCCGCAATCGCCCGCGGTTGTCGGGGCGGTGCCCGTCGTCTAAGAAGGCGCGGCGTCTTACGATCGGCCGATAAACCACGAGCTTGCCCGCGGCCATGTCGCGTCTCGATGCCGCCTACCGCGTGACCGAAAAGTTCTGGTGGGGCGTCGGCGCCGGCGGCATCGCGCTCATCATCGCCGTGCTCATGCTGCTGAGGCTGTGGGCGGCGACGCACGCCGGCCTCCTGTTCGACGAGCCGTACTACTGGCTGTGGTCAGAGCACCTGCAGCCCGGCTACTTCGACCATCCGCCGATGGTGGCGCTGTGGATCCGCCTCGGCACGCTCATCGCCGGCAATTCGGTGCTGGGCATCCGCATCACGTTCCTCATCAACATGGTGGTGGCAACACTGGTCGCCTATGCGCTGGCGCGCGTGCTGTTCGGCCGCCGCACCGCCGAGCACGCCGCGCTGTGGACCAACGTCACCCCGATCTTCGGCATCGCCGGCTTCATGGCGACGCCGGATAGCCCCTCGGTGCTGTTCTGGACGCTGACGCTGCTGGCTTACGCGATGGTGGTGAAGACGGAGCGCGGCGCGTGGTGGCTGGCGGTCGGCATCGCCGCCGGGCTCGGTCTCGTCTCGAAATACACCAACTTCTTCCTCGGCGCCGGCATCGTGCTGTCGCTCGCGATCGACCCGCGCCTCCGCCGCTGGTTTCTCAGCCCGTGGCTGTGGCTGGGCGGGCTGATCGCACTGGCGATTTTTTCCCCGGTCGTCTGGTGGAATGCCGCGCACGACTGGGTGTCGTTCCGCTTCCAGTTCGGCCGCGCCGGCGAACACGCGTTCAGCCTGAAGGACTTCCTGACACTGCTGGTGGCGCAGCCGCTGATCTTCAATCCGCTCGCCGCCATCTTCGCCGGCATCGCCGCGTGGCAGACACTGCGCGGCGCCACGCCTTACCGCCGCGAACTGGCACTGCTGTTGGCGACCTGCGTGCCGGCGGTGGTGTTCATTTTCTTCCAGTCCACCCACGGCGAGGTTCTGCAGCACTGGCTGGCGCCGGTTTTCCCAGCGGTCACGGTGGCGGCGGTGGTCGCAGCCGAGAACATCCGCGACGACCAGCGCTATCTGCGCTGGGCACGCACCGACGTCGTGCCGCTCGGCATCGTCGCGATGCTGGTGGTCTTCGCCTACGTCACGACGCCGGCCGACCGCTATTTCCCGGGCAAGGACCCGGTCGATTCGATGCGCGGGTGGCCCCAGTTCGCGGCCGGCATCGAGGCGCTGCGCGAACAGGCCGGCGCCGACTGGATCGCGACCGCGCAATATGAAACCACGAGCGAGCTGTCGTTCGAGCTGCGTGACCGCGCCACCGTCATCCCGGTCACCGAGCGCACCCGCTATACCTTCGAACCGCCGCCTGCGGCCGGATTGCTCAGCCGCCCTGCGCTGCTCGTGGTGCGCACCGTCACCGACCTTGCGCCCTTCCGCGCCTGCCTCGCCAGCCTCACGAGGGTGGGCGAGGTGGATCGCGCGGGCGCGGGCAAGCCGATCGATCGCCTGGTTGCCTATCGCGCCGAAGGCGCCAAGCCCGACATTCTCATCAAGGGCTGCGACCAGCCGTGAGCGGTGGCTCCCCGTTCCTCGACCGCGATGCGCGACGCGCCGCCATCGCCGTGCTCATTCTGGTCGCCATCCGGTTGCTGGCGGCGGCGCTGATCCCGCTCAGCGCCGACGAGACCTATTATCTTTCGTGGTCGCGGTTTCCGGCGTGGAGTTACTACGACCATCCGCCGATGGTCGCGTGGTGGATCGCGGCCGGCACCGCGCTGTTCGGCGAGAACGCCTTCGCCGTACGCCTGCTGGCAGTGCTTTCCGCCATCCCGACGTCGATCGCGGTTTATGCCACCGGCCGCGCGCTGTTCGACCGCGAGGTCGCGGCGCTCTCGGCGCTCTGGATCAACGCGACGCTCCTGGTCGGCGTCGGTGGAATTTCGGCGACGCCCGATGCGCCCTCGGTGATGTTCTGGGCGCTGGCCACGCTGGCCTTCGCGCTCGTCGTGCGCACCGGCAACGGCGCGTGGTGGCTCGCGGTCGGCGTCGCCGCAGGGCTCGGGGTCGCCTCCAAGCTGACCGACCTTTTCCTCGGGCTCGGCATCCTGCTCGCACTCGTCATCCGGCCGGACCTTCGCCGCTGGCTCGCCAGCCCATGGCTCTATGCCGGCGCCGCGCTCGCCGCGATCGTTTTCCTGCCGGTCGTCCTGTGGAACGCGGATCACAACTGGGTGACCTTCAGCAAGCAGTTCGGCCGCATCACCACCGGCGGTCTTCAGCCGGGGCAGTTTCCGGCTTTCGTGTTCGTACAGTTCCTGCTGCTCAATCCGTGGATCGCCACTTTCTTCGGGCTGGCAGCGGCGGCGTGGCTGCGGCGCAACCGGACCTATCCCCTGCCCGCCATCGCGCTGCTGCTGGCGACCGTGATCCCGCTCATCGCCTACATGGCCGTTCATTCCTTCCACGGCCAGATTCAGGGCAACTGGCTGGCGCCGGCATTTCCGACGGCGGCGCTCGTTGCAGCTGCGGCTGCCGTGGTCGCTCCGCGGAAATGGGCGCTCGGCCGCGCGTGGGCATTCCCTGCCGGCGTCGTCCTCTCACTCGCCGGACTGGTGGCGGCCGCCAATCCCGGCGGCATCATCCCGCCGGTCATCGATTTCGGGCGCATCATCCACGGCTGGGAGGGCATGACGGGCGAGGTCGATCGCTTCCGGCAATCGACGGGCGCGAAATGGATCGCGGCGGGCTACTACGGGCTGGTGGGCGAGCTGCAGTATCACCTCGGGCCGACCGGGGTGCCGGTGATCGGCGTCATCGACCGCGAACGTTACGCCTATGCCCCCGCTCCCGACCCGAAACTCGCCAGCGAGCCACTGCTCCTCGTCACGCAATGGAAGCTGCCGGACGGCATCGTGGCCTGCCTGCACGGTCTGGAGAAGATCGGAACCGCCGCGCGCACGAACGGCGCCCATACGATCCAGACCTATACGGTCTACCGCGCCGATTCCGCCGACCCGCGCATCTTCGCGCACGGATGCGGCGACTGACGGCGGCTAGAACTGCAGCCGCTTCGACTGCACGACGCCTTCCAGCTTGCGCACGCGCTCCAGCACCTGATCGCTCACCGGGCCGTCCACCTCGATCAGCGAGATGGCATCCTCGCCGGCGGCGGCGCGGCCAAGGTTGAACGAGGCGATGTTGACCTTCTCGCTGCCGAGCAGCGTGCCGAGACGGCCGATGAAGCCTGGCTTGTCCTTGTTGGTGACGTAGAGCATCGAGGCCGCGAAGCCGGCTTCGAGGCCGATGTCCTTGATCTGGATGATGCGCGGCTTGCCGTCGGAGAAGACGGTGCCGGCGACCGACCGCTCCATCCGGTCGGTCTTGACGGTGAGCCTGACGTAGGTGCCGTAGGCGCCGCGCTGCGACTGGCGGACCTCGTCGACCGCAATGCCCCGCTCGCGCGCGACGATCGGCGCGTTGACCATGTTCACCTCCGACAGCACCGGGCGGAGCAATCCCGCGAGCAGCGCCGAGGTCAGCGCCCGGGTGTTCATGTCGGCGACGTCGCCGGCATACTCGATGGTGACGCCCTTGATCGGGTCGTCGGTGAGCTGGCCGGCGAACAGGCCGAGGTTCTCGGCGAGCTGCACGAACGGCTTCAGGCGCGGCGCCTCTTCCGCCGAGATCGACGGCATGTTGAGGGCGTTCGAGACGGCGCCGTTGACGAGATAATCCGCCATCTGCTCGGCCACCTGCAGCGCGACGTTCTCCTGCGCCTCCGTCGTCGAGGCGCCGAGATGCGGCGTGCACACGACGTTGGGCAGGCCGAACAGCACGGAGGATTCCGCCGGCTCGGTGACGAACACGTCGACGCCGGCGCCGGCGACCTTGCCGGCCTTGATCGCATCGGCGAGCGCGTTCTCGTCGACCAGCCCGCCGCGCGCGCAGTTGATGATGCGCACGCCGTTCCTCATCCGGGCGATGGCCGCGGCGTCGATGATGTTCTTCGTCTTCTCGGTGAGCGGCGTGTGCAGCGTGATGAAATCGGCGCGGCGGAAAAGCTCGTCGAGCTCGACCTTCTCGACGCCGAGCTGCACGGCGCGCTCCTCGGACAGGAACGGATCGAATGCGATCACGCGCATGCCGAGGCCGTTCGCCGTCTCGGCGACGATCGAGCCGATGTTCCCGCAGCCGATGATGCCGAGCGTCTTGGCGGTGATCTCCACGCCCATGAAGCGGTTCTTCTCCCACTTGCCGGCCTGAGTGGAGGCGTTCGCCTCGGGCAGCTGGCGCGCCACCGCGAACATCATGGCGATGGCGTGCTCGGCGGTGGTGATCGAATTGCCGAACGGCGTGTTCATGACGATGATGCCGCGCTGGCTCGCCGCCGGCACGTCGACATTGTCAACGCCGATGCCGGCGCGGCCGATGACCCGCAGCTTCGCGGCAGCGCCAAGCAGCTTGGCGGTCACCTTGGTCGCCGAGCGGATGGCAAGGCCGTCGTAATTGCCGATGACCTCGGCGAGCTTCTCCTTGTCCTTGCCGAGATCGGGCTGGTAGTCGACGTCGACGCCGCGGTCCTTGAAAATCTGCACGGCGGTTTTGGACAGCTTGTCGGAAACGAGAACGCGGGGTGCGGTCATGGGTTCAGTCCCTGAAATTTTGGCCGCCCGCTTCCCTCGCGAACGCGGGGGTCCAGGGGCTGGGCCGGATGAAAAGGAGGGCGCGGCCGACCGCGCCGGTGTTTATTCTGGAAACCCTGTCTCCCCGCTTTCGCGGGGAACACGGTTGGGCGCTACGCCGCCTGCTTGAGCGCGGCCTTCTCCTGGGCGTAGGCCCAGTCGAGCCACTCGGTGAGGATTGCGAGATCGCTCGCTTCGATGGTCGCCCCGCCCCAGATGCGGAAGTGCGGCGGCGCGTCGCGGTGGAAGTTGATGTCGTAGGCGACGCCTTCCTTGTCGAGGCGCGACGAGATCGCCTTCAGGAACGCCTCCTGCCCGGCGGCGTCCAGCTTGGTGACGTCCGGCTCGACGATCTTCAGGCAGATCGAGGTGTTGGAGCGCGTCGCGGGATCCGTGGCGAAGAAATCGATCCACGGCGTCTTCGCCGCGTAGTCGGCGAGCACCTTGAAGTTGGCGTCGGCGCGCGCCTTCAGCGCCTTCAGACCGCCGATCGACTTCGCCCAGTTCAGCGTGTCGAGGTAGTCCTCGACGCACAGCATCGACGGCGTGTTGATCGTCTCGCCGACGAAGATGCCGTCGATGAGCTTGCCGCCCTTGGTCATGCGGAAGAGCTTCGGCAGCGGCCATGCCGGCGTGTAGGTGGTCAGCCGTTCGACGGCGCGCGGGCTGAGCACGATCATGCCGTGCGCGGCCTCGCCGCCCAGCGCCTTCTGCCACGAGAAGGTAACGACGTCGAGTTTGGCGAAGTCGAGGTTCTGCGCAAACGCGGCGGAGGTCGCGTCGCAGATGGTGAGTCCTTCGCGGTCGGCGGCGATCCAGTCGCCGTTCGGCACGCGCACGCCCGAGGTCGTGCCGTTCCAGGTGAAGATCACGTCGCGTTTGAAATCGACCTGCGAAAGATCGGGAAGCTTGCCGTAGTCGGCCTTGATCGTGCGCACGTCGTTGAGCTTGAGCTGCTTGACCACGTCGGTCACCCAGCCGAGGCCGAAGGATTCCCAGGCAAGGACATCCACGCCGCGCGCACCGAGCAGCGACCACAGCGCCATCTCGACGGCGCCGGTGTCGGAGCCGGGCACGATGCCGATCAGGTAATCGGCCGGAACCTCCAGCACCTCGCGGGTGAGGTCGATGGCCTGCTTCAGCTTCTGCTTGCCGATCTTGGCGCGGTGTGAGCGGCCGAGCGCGGCGCCCTTGAGCGCATCCAGCGACCAGCCAGGTCGCTTGGCGCAGGGTCCGGATGAGAAATCGGGGTTGGATGGACGGCGGGCCGGCTTTGCGGCGCCGGAAGCGGCGGTCGTCATGTGCTCTATCCTCTCAGATAGCAAGCCTTCCGTTGGGGGAAGGTGTCCCGCCGCGGGAAATACGCCGCTCACCGGAGCGAGTCAATCGCAACGATTTTGCGCGAAGCCGCGTCAGAAGAGCGCTGCCATTCTCGACAACCGCGCCTTGCACCGGCCTGAAACGCAACACCGCCTGCCGGTGGCGGCAGGCGGTGCAGCGGGTTTGGAGAGGAGGACGCTGACTAGTACTTCACGACCGGCGGGTAATACGACTGCTGACGCGGAGCATCGAAATACCAGCGGAAGCCAACCTTGAAGTCCTGCGAGGTCAGGTCGCGGAATTCCTCGGGGTTGTTTCCGCAATCGCCCAGGTAGGTGCAGAGCTGACCCGAATGGGCGTTGCCGAGGCTGAGGTAGCGATAGGCCGCTTCGACCACGAGGTTCTCCGAGACCTGATAATCGAGACCCGCGTAAAGCGCCCAGGCCAGGTTCCATTGCGATTGCGTCGAACCGTAGGCCACGCCGGCATTGGGCGTGTTCACGTCGGTGAAGCCGCTGATGATGTTGTCCGATACGCCGATGCCCGCGCCGACGAACGGCGTGATGCCGCGCCAGGTGCCGATGTCCCAATAGGCGTTGGCGAGGAAGGTCCACTCGCTCTTCTTCGCCGTGTACTCGTCCGTACCCGTCAAAGGCGGATCGTCAGTCGTGGTGTAAATCTGAAGACCGTGGAAGCTCGCGCCGCCGCGATATTCGCCGGTGACGTCCGCCCGGAAGTGCTCGTTGAATTTGTAGCCCAGACCGATCCCCACGAACGGCGACGAATCGAAATCCTTGCTGACCGTCGTAAGCGTTGCGGTGGTCGCGTCGAGCGCATTGAACAGGCTGCCGACGCTCTGGTTGGTCATGCCGATGTCACCGCGCAGATACCACGACCCGCCAACCGGAATCGGCGCGGGCGGCATCTGGGGCATATCGGCGGCGAACGTAACGCTGGCCGGCAAAACGACGAGAAGCGCACCACCTAGCAGCGCGGAAATGTTTGAACGACCCATGACGTGAGTTCCTCTTCCTCGAGCCCCCGGCCGAGTGAATCGGCCCGCTAACGGGCGATTGAGGAGGAGTCTGGCCAAGAACAGTTAAGGCGAGATTAACCACGCCGCTTAACCACGTTCGTTTACGTTAATGAAAAGTAAAAGCCTGTCGCTGGCACTTATAGAAGCAACCCGGCGCACGAATACTTGAATGATGTTAGCGCGATCCGGAATCGAAGGCTGCCGGTCACCCAATCAGCTGCCGGTCGCCCCGTGAAGGCCGGAGTCCAGATTCGCAGCGGTACAATGTCTGGCAACTGGATTCCGGCTTTCGCCGGAATGACGAC
>CAYOUO010000318.1:0-7352 GCA_964407155.1 uncultured Hyphomicrobiales bacterium
CCCGTCCAGCATCGGGCCGACATTGAAGGCGATCGCCGGGATATTGACGGTCGCCGCCCCCATCAGGCAGGCGGGCGTCGTCTTGTCGCAGCCGGTGGTGAGCACCACCCCGTCGAGCGGATAGCCGTAGAGCACCTCGACCAGGCCGAGGTAGGCGAGATTGCGGTCGAGCGCGGCGGTCGGCCTTTTTCCCGTTTCCTGGATGGGATGGACCGGGAACTCCATGGCGAGCCCGCCGGCGGCGGTGATGCCGTCGCGCACGCGCTTGGCGAGCTCGAGGTGGTGGCGGTTGCAGGGCGACAGATCCGACCCGGTCTGGGCGATGCCGATGATCGGCTTGCCGGACTGCAGCTCCTCGCGGGTCAGGCCGTAGTTCAGGTAGCGCTCCAGATAAAGCGCCGTCATGCCGGGATTTTCGGGGTTGTCGAACCAGGCCTGCGACCGAAGCCGCGTCTTCCCGTCTTGTTTGGACATTTCCAGCTTTCCGTTAGATCACAGCGCCGCCCGCTGGCGCTTCCGTGTTAGCACCTGCACCTTGTCACGCGCTAGGTGACCGCCTGCCCCACATTAGTATGATGAAACTTGGAATTCACGCGAATCTCCAATAGCCGCACCCGCATAATCTGTAGCTTGCTGACGTCCTAAGATAATATGATATATGGTGGCTAATAGGAAATTCGCTGAGCATCGAATCCGGGTGAGCGGCATCGTTCGAGATTCCGTGTGATTAGCGAGGCTGGGAGTCAATGGCTGACGAGGACGCAGGCCGGATCGTGCGCCAGGAGAAGCTGTCGGAGATGGTCGCCGGCTCGCTCGGGCGGCGCATCGTTTCGGGCCGCTATCGGCCGGGTGACACCCTGCCGATCGAGCCCAAGATCCAGCAGGAATTCGGCGTGTCCCGCACGGCGGTGCGCGAGGCGGTGCGCCTGCTCGCGGCCAAGGGGCTGATCGCCTCGCGGCCGAAGGTCGGCACGCGCGTGCGCCCGATGGCGGAATGGAACATGCTGGATTCCGATGTGCTGCGCTGGCAGATCGACCAGAATCCCTCCGAGGATTTCATCAACGCGCTGTTCGAGATGCGCGAGATCATCGAGCCCGCCGCGGCCTCTCTTGCGGCCGAGCGCGCTTCGGAGGCCGAGCTTGCCGAGATGACGCGCGCCATGGACGGCATCGAGGCCCATCCGCGCGGCAGCACGGCCCAGATCGAGGCCGACGTCAATTTTCACAAGGCCATCCTCGAAGCCTCGCACAACCCGATGCTGCGCTCGGTCGGCGCCATGATCCAGTCGGCGCTGACCATCACGTTCACGCTCGGCTGGCGGACCGTGATGGCGCGGGACGCGGTGCTGCAGCACCGCGCGGTCTGTGATGCCATCACGCTGCGCGACCGCGACGCCGCCTACATCGCCATGCGCAAGCTCTTGCGCAATTCCAAGGGCAACGTCTTCGACGCGATCTGGGTCGCGCGCGAGGAAGCCGCCAAGGCCTGAGAGACAACCACAACCATTGCCGCCGCGTGGGGGCGGCTTGCCGGGGAGTGCACGCATGCGACTGATGCAGGTGGGCGGACGGGACGGCCGCCGGGTCGTCGCCACGGACGAGGGGCGGTCGTGGTTCGTCGGGCGCTACAAGACCGTCTACGATCTCGTCCGGGCCGCGATCCGGAATAATACGACGATAGCCGCGACCGTGCGCAAGGCGGGGGAAAAAGGCGAAGCCGATCCCGCCGCGCTGCTGGCCGCAGGACGCGTGCTTCCGCCGATCGACCATCCCGACCCGGCGCATCTCCTGGTGACCGGCACCGGCCTCACGCATCTCGGCTCCGCCTCGGCGCGCGATGCCATGCACGCGAAGGTGACGGCGGCGAGCGAGGCCGAACTCACCGATTCCATGAAGATGTTCCGCGCCGGCCTCGAGGGTGGCAAGCCCGCCCGCGGCAAGGCCGGCGTCCAGCCCGAGTGGTTCTACAAGGGCGACGGCAGCTTCGTGGTGGCGCCCGGCGCGCCGCTGGTGTCGCCGGCGTTCGCGCTCGACGGCGGCGAGGAACCGGAGGTGGCCGGCATCTACGTGGTGAGCGACGACGGCGTGCCCGTCCGTGTGGGTTTCGCGCTCATGAACGAGTTTTCCGACCACGTGACCGAGCGGCAGAACTACCTGCTGCTCGCCCACTCGAAACTCCGCCCGAGTTCGTTCGGGCCGGAGCTCCTGCTCGGCAACCTGCCTGACGACGTGCGCGGCACCTCCCGTATCCTGCGCGGCAGAAAGGTCATCTTCGAGGAACCGTTCCTGACCGGCGAGGCGAACATGTCCCACTCGATCGCCAATCTCGAGGCGCACCACTTCAAGTATCCGTGGTTCCGCCGCCCGGGCGACGTGCACGTGCACACTTTCGGCACGGCGACGCTGTCGGTGACGCACGGCGTCAGGACCGAGAAGGGCGACGTGTTCGAGATCGAGGCGCCCGGTTTCGGGCTGCCGCTGGTCAACCCGCTGAAAGTTGGCAGGGCAGAAAAGGTGCGGGTGAAGGCGCTGTAGCGGCCGCGCCCACCGCCCGCGCCCAATCCGCCAGCGACAACCCTTGACCCGGACGGGCTCCGGCGCGATTTCATCGCCGGCGCCGCCACCCACAGGACCGCACCCCATGAACGACATGAGCGTCACCGATCTCCACAAGAACTACATCGCAGGCGAATGGGTGGGGGGTGACGGCGTGCCCAACATCAACCCGTCCAACACCAACGACGTCGTCGGCCACTACGCCCGCGCCACGGCCGAGGATGTGAAGAACGCGATCGCCGCGGCAAAGGCGGCGTTTCCGTCATGGTCGCGCTCCGGCATCCAACAGCGCCACGACATCCTGAAGGCGGCGAGCGACGAGATCCTGCGCCGCAAGGACGAACTCGGCGCGCTGCTTTCGCGCGAGGAAGGCAAGACGCTGCCGGAAGGCATCGGCGAGACGGTGCGCGCCGCGCACATCTTCGACTTCTTCGCCGGCGAGGCGCTGCGCCTGTCCGGCGAGACGGTGCCGAGCACGCGGCCGGGCATCGAGGTCGCGATCTCGCGCGAGCCGGTCGGCGTCGTCGGGATCATCACGCCGTGGAACTTCCCGATCGCGATCCCGACCTGGAAGATCGCGCCGTCGCTCTGCTTCGGCAACACGGTCGTGTTCAAGCCGGCGGATCTGGTGCCCGGCTGTTCGTGGGCGATCGTCGACATTCTGGTGCGCGCGGGCCTGCCCAAGGGCGTGCTCAACCTGGTCATGGGCAAGGGCTCCGTCGTCGGCCAGGCAATGCTCGATTCGCCGGACGTCAACGCGCTCACCTTCACCGGCTCGGTCGGCACCGGGCGGCGCGTGGCGGACGCCTCCGTCAAGGTGATGCGGAAGTTCCAGCTCGAGATGGGCGGCAAGAACCCGCTGGTGGTCGTCGACGACGCCGACCTCAACGTTGCGGTCGAGGTGGCCGTGAACGGCTCGTATTTCTCGACCGGGCAGCGCTGCACGGCGTCCTCGCGCCTCATCGTGACGGAAGGCATCCACGACCGCTTCGTCGCCGCCGTGACCGAGCGGCTGAAGGGGCTCAGCGTCGACGACGCGCTGAAGAAAGGCACGCACATCGGCCCGGTGGTCGATCCGAGCCAGCTCAAGCAGGACGAGGACTACATCAGGATCGCGGCCGACGAGGGCGGCAAGCTCGCCTTTGGCGGGCGGCGGCTGGAGCGCGAGACTCCCGGCTTCTACCTCGAGCCGACGCTGTTCACGGAAACGACGCCGGCGATGCGCATCAACCGCGAGGAGGTGTTCGGGCCGGTGGCCAGCGTCATCCGCGTGAAGGACTACGACGAGGCGCTGGCCGTGGCCAACGACACGCCGTTCGGCCTCTGCGCCGGGATCGTCACCACCAGCCTGAAGCATGCCACGCACTTCAAGCGCAACGCGGAGGTCGGGATGGTGATGGTCAACCTGCCGACCGCCGGCGTCGATCCGCATGTGCCATTCGGCGGGCGCAAGGGGTCGAGCTATGGGCCGCGCGAGCAGGGCCACTACGCGCAGGAATTTTTCACCACGGTGAAGACCGCCTACACCCAGCCGTAAGCGGGCGCCGCGGCGCTCAGAAAAACAGCGGCGCCGGGAACCGAACCTCCACCGGGCGTGAGGTTCGTTCGTTCCCGGCGCCGCCGCATTGCGCGCCCGCTCCGGACGGGAAGGCGCGACTCAACCGCACGTTCTCTTACTCAGGGGCAGACCTTCTTCACGCCGGTCAGCGTGAGGACGAAGCCCGTCTTTTCATCGAACGATCTATAGTGCGCGTGGCACCAGGCAACCCATTGCGGGGTGCCCTGCGCGCCGTGGCCGCCCCTGGTCGAGATCGACGCAGGCGGCGTGACGACGTCGGCGACCTCGGTGCCGGCCTCGGCAGCGCTACCCGCAGCGGTGGCGGAAGCGTGCGCAGGCGCGGCGGCCTTGGCCTTCGGATGGATCTGAAGCGCCTGGAACGGCCCGCCGGGTCCCGTGCCTTCGCCGGCAATGTCCTCGAGCGGCTGGCCGAAATAAGCCGAGGTGGTCGGGAACTGCGGCGCCTCGTCCTGGTTCAGGCAGCGGTAGTAGGCCTGATCCTCGACGCGCTGAAGGGCGCTGGCATCCTCCGTCGTGACAGGCGCGCCGATGCGCGAAGACGCATACTCGCGGGCATAGAGGGCGCAGTAGGCGGGCGAAGCCGCCAGCGCGGGGCCGCCCCAGAACAGCGCGAGGAAAATCGGCGAGGCAAGAAGACTATACGCAACTGGTGCTTTCATCGGTGTCAGACGCTCCGCCCCCCTTCGACGCCCCCCGGCCCCTGTGCCACACCGTTACCCACTCTGGCGCTGCTTCGTGGTGAGAAAAGGAACGCTCCGTGGCCAGACCGGGGCAAATTGCCGGCACACCAGCGCCTGGATCGCGTAACGAGGCCGAAGGCAATGGTCGACCCTGGACGCCGAGAGCGCAATGCCGCACGGCGGCCTGTGCCCGTTATCCCCAGCGAATGACGTGATCCCAGCGAATGAGGGGCGAGCGGCCTCCGCAGCGAAGCGTTCCTCACGGAACATCAGGCGGCGATGCGCGTTCTGGCCAGCGGCGGGAGGGTTCCTTTCCTTTCGCCGGCAGAAGGAGCTCCCGTCATGACCTGGTCCAAACCCGTTCTCATCGAAATCGTCGTCGCGCTGGAAATCAACGGGTATCTGGCCGCTGAAATCTGACGGTCGGGGCGGTCGCCGGCGCCTTGCCGGGTCTTCAGCTCGAAGTTCTGGGCTCCGCTGCCGGGGGCGGATTTCCGCAATGGAACTGCCGGTGCGCGGCATGCGCCCTGGCGTGGGCCGGGGATGCTCGCGTCCGTGCGCGTACCCAGACCGCGCTCGCGGTGGCGGCCGGGCCGGAGCGCTGGGTTCTGCTCAATGCCTCGCCCGACATCCGTGCGCAGATCGGCGGCCATCCCGTTCTTCATCCATCCGCCGGCGAACTGCGCGGGAGTCCGATCGTGGCGGTTTTCCTGACCGGCGCCGAGATCGACGAGATGGCCGGCCTGCTCAGCCTGCGGGAATCCTCACCCTTCGACCTTTACGCGAGCCGCGCCACCCTGGACAGACTGGCGGCCAATCCGATGTTTTCCGTTCTTTCCTCCGTTGAGCGCCATTCCATCGAGCCGGGAAGAACCGTGCCGATTGGGGCGGGCCTCGCGATCGAGCCCATCGCGATCGGCGGCAAGCTTCCGCTTTATCTTGAGCGCAGCGGAGCACTCGCCGGCGGGGAGGAGACCTCCTTCGCGTTCGCGGTGCAGCGGGACGGTGCCTCCGCGATATTCATGCCGGCATGTGCCGCCATCGACGACGCGCTGGCGCGGCGCCTGGAGCAGGCGGACGTCATTTTCTTCGACGGGACGTTTTTCACGGCCGATGAGATGATCCGGCAGGGAACCGGTCAGAAAACGGGCCGGCAGATGGGCCACATGGCGATCGGCGGGCCGGAGGGGTCGCTTGCGCGCTTCGCCGGTATTCCGGGGAAGGCCGGCCAACGGCGCATCTACATCCATATCAACAACACCAACCCGATCCTGATCGATGGCTCGCCCGAGCGCGAAATGGTGGAGCAGGCCGGGTGGGACCTCGCGTTCGACGGCCTGCGGATCGCATTGTGAGCGTCCTTTCGCCGCACGATCTGGAGAAGCGTCTGCGCGCCATCGGCGCGGAGCGGTATCACCGCAACCATCCGTTCCATCACCTGCTGCACGGCGGGCAGTGCTCGCGCCTGCAGGTGCAGGCGTGGGCGCTCAACCGCTACTACTACCAGCGCATGATCCCGGTGAAGGACGCCGCGCTGATCGCCAATTGCGACGACCCGGCGGTGCGCCGCGAGTGGCGCCACCGGCTGGAGGATCACGACGGCGACGACATCGAGCCGGGCGGCACGGACAAGTGGCTGCAGCTCACCGCGTCGCTCGGCCTCGATGGCGACTACGTGCGCTCGCTCCGCGGCCTCCTGCCGGCGACGCGCTTCGCGGTCGAGGCCTACGTCCACTTCGTCCGCGAGAAGCCGACGCTCGACGCCATCGCCTCGTCGCTGACCGAACTGTTCTCTCCCGAGATCATCGGCGAGCGGGTGCGCGGCATGCTGGCGCACTATGATTTCGTCAGTCCGGCGGCACTTGCCTATTTCGAGGACCGGCCGCCGCGCGCCAAGCGCGATTCCGATTTCGCGCTGGCTTACGTGATGAGCGAGGCCGTGAGCGAGGACGCGCAAGCGCGGGTGATCGCGGCGCTCGAGTTCAAGTGCGACGTGCTGTGGTCGATGCTGGACGCGCTCTACCACGCTTACGTCGCGCCCGGCCACGTGCCGCCCGGCGCCTTCCGGAGTGAGCCATGACCACCGCGCCGATCTCGGAACAGGCTTGCCCGCGGCTGGCACCCGGCGTGCGCCTCACCGAGAGCGCGGCGCACGGCGGCTGGGTGCTGCTGGCGCCCGAGCGCGTGTTCAAGGCCGACGCGATCGCGACCGAGATCCTTCGCCTGTGCGATGGCGAGCGCTCGCTGCAGGCGATCACCGACGACCTCGCCGCGCGCTATTCAGCGCCGCGCGAGCGCGTGGCGGCCGATGTCGCGGCGCTGCTCGGGCAACTGGCCGGGCAGCGGCTGCTGGAGGTCTGAGCCATGCCGCAGCCGCTCTCCGCGCCGATCGGCCTGCTGGCGGAGCTGACGCACCGCTGCCCGCTGCACTGTCCGTATTGCTCGAACCCGCTCGAACTGGAACGGCGGAGCGACGAGATGGACGTCGCGACCTGGTCCAGGGTTTTCCGTGAGGCGGCGGGTCTCGGCATCCTGCA
>CAYOUO010000319.1:0-4198 GCA_964407155.1 uncultured Hyphomicrobiales bacterium
AGCGATGCCGGCCCGGGCAGGTCGGCCCGGAGGTCGGCAATCGTCCACGCTCCTGCGTTGGTCGCGGCGGTCAGCGCGACATTTTCCGCGACCGCCCCGCCGATCACGACGGCCGGAAGATCGAACGTGACCTTGCCGGGGATCGGCAGCGGCGGCGCGGCGGCGGCGAAGCCGGCGAGCGTGGCGGCGAGGCCGCTGACGTTGACCGGCTGCGCGGCGCTGCCGCCCAGCGCGCGGTCGAGATCGAGCTGCTTGGCCTCGACCGAGGCATCGAACGATGCGTTCCGTCCGAAATTGACGGTGAGCGACCCGGCGACACTGGTGGCGCCCTCCGCCGCATTGTGGCTGAGCACGGCCTTGTCGATGATCGCGCGCTCGCGCGTGAGCATGAAGCTGCCCTGGCTTTCCCACCCGCCGGCGGAGGCCACCGCCGTCGACGGCTGCTCGCTGCCGGGCTCGGCCGCCTTTGGCTGACCGACATCGTAGGTGCCGGCGTACTTCAGCCCGGCATCGGCGGCGAGCGACAGCGAGCCGTCGAGCCCGATCTCGAGCGGCCAACCGGCAGGCGCGGCATCGACCTTCAGGCGGATGGAGCCATCGTCGAGTCGGCGGCCGGTGGCGAAGGCGAAGGTGGAACGGCTGTCGTCGCCCCACGTGCCGTGGATCTTCCACGGGCCGAACAGCGAGGGCGACTCGATCGCCGCATCGATGTTTTGGACATCGAACGCCACGCCGTTCGACGCGTCGTGGTAATCGAGCGAGCCGTGGCGGATGGCGACATCGGTGAGCGCGACGCTATCCGGCGCCAGCGCGGTCGCCGCCGGCGCGCGCTGGAGCCAGTCGGTCTTGCCGGCGGCATCGACCGAGATGTGAACCGCGGGCTCGTCGAGCCGCATCGCGACCACGCGGATCTGGCCGCCGATGAGCGGCAGGAGCTCGACCGTGACGGCGAACCGCTTCACCGTCATCAGCGGCTTGTTGCGGTCGCCGACCGCCACGTCGGTGAACGTGACCGAGGGCGACGGCAGGATGGAGGCGCGCGCCGAACCGAGCACATGCACCGGATGGCCGAGAATGCGCGCCGCCTGGTTCTCGAAATCCGGGCGGTAGTCGTTCCAGTTGACGAACCATGGCACGATCAGCGCCGCAAACAGGATCGCGACGATCGTGCCGCCGACGATCAGATAGAGGCGGTGCAGGCGGGCCTCCGGCCGGGTACGAGGGCAAGGACCGTCACGACAGCGGCACCAGCTTGCCCGGGTTCATGATGCCCTGCGGATCGAGCGCCTGCTTGATCGTGCGCATGACGGCAAGGCCCGCGCCGTGCTCGGCCGCAAGGTATTTCATCTTGCCCTGCCCGACACCGTGCTCGCCGGTGCAGGTGCCTTCCATGGCGATGGCGCGGTGGTTGAGCCGCCCGACCAGCGCCTCGATGCGGAGGCGCTCGGCGGCGTCGGCGGGATCGTGGAGGATCGTGAGATGGAAGTTGCCGTCGCCGACGTGGCCGACGACCGGCGCGACGAGCCCGCTCGCCTCGACATCGGCGACCGTCTCGGTCACGCATTCGGCGAGCCGCGAGATCGGCACGCAGACGTCGGTCGCGACCACCTTGGCGCCGGGCCGGAGCGTCTGCGCCGCCCAGTAGGCGTCGTGCCGCGCCTTCCACAGCCGCGTGCGCTCCTCCGGCTTCAGCGCCCACACGAATTCGCCGCCGCCGCACTCGCGGGCGATCTCGCCGAACGCTTCCGACTGCTCGCGCACGCCCGCCTCGCTGCCGTGAAACTCGACGAACAGCGTCGGCGTCTCGGCCAGCGCGAGCTTCGAATAGAGGTTGGCGGCCTTCACCTGTTCTGCGTCGAGGAGCTCGATGCGGGCGACCGGTATGCCGCTCTGGATGGTGAGCATGGTGGCGTTGCAGGCGCCGTCCAGCGTCGCGAACGGCACGACGCCGCCGGCGATCGCCTGGGGGATGCCGTGCAGGCGGAGCGTGAGCTCGGTGATGACCGCGAGCGTGCCCTCCGAGCCGACGATGAGCCGGGTGAGATCGTAGCCCGCGGACGACTTCTTGGCGCGGCTCGCCGTCTTGACCACGCTGCCGTCGGCCATCACCACGGTGAGGTTGACCACGGCGTCGCGCATGGTGCCGTAGCGGACGGCGTTGGTGCCCGACGCCCGCGTCGCGGCCATGCCGCCGAGCGAGGCGTCGGCGCCCGGATCGATGGGGAAGAACAGGCCGTCGCTCCTCAGGTGGTCGTTGAGCTGCGTGCGGGTGACGCCCGGCTCGACGACGCAGTCGAGATCGCCGGCATGAACGGCGAGCACGCGGTTCATGCGGCTGAAATCGAGCGAGATGCCGCCGAAGGGCGCGTTGACGTGGCCCTCGAGCGAGGTGCCGGTGCCGGAGGGAATGACCGGCACGCGGTGGGCAGCGCAGATCTCGACGGTGGCGACGACGTCGTCGGTGCTGAGCGGGAAGACCACGGCATCCGGCGCCTCGACCGGCAGCCACGTCGTCTGCTGGGCGTGCTGACGGCGCAGCGCCTCGGCGTCGGAGTAGCGGTCGCCGAAGCGCTGGCTGAGCAGCGGGAGCGCCCGAGCGAGCCCGGCAACATTCCGCGCCGAGAGCTGGAAAGAATGCTGCAGGGACATTGCAGGCCTGAACGTCACGTGGAATTGCTGCCCCGCAGCGTAGCAACAAACGGCAGTGCAGCCAAAGCCTTAATGGCGAACGCCGCGGAGAAATCCAGCGCGACGTCAGCCGCGGCGGGCGGGCTCGGGCGCGGGCGGGTGGGCGAAGCCGTCGTGGACGTAGTGCCGGCCGCGCGACCATGACGCCGCCGCCGCGACCAGACAGGCGATCGCGGCGAAGCCGAACGCCTCGATCAGTCCGGCGTGGAAGGGCGCCGAGATCAGGTTGGCGAAATAGGACGGCGCGGTGAGCGTGGCGCGATTGGCGGCGCTGAGGTGGCCGAGAACATCGGCCCCGACCAGCGATTCGATCGGGTTGTAGCCGAGGAAGGCGGCGAACAGGATCGACACCGGCGGCAGCCCGCCGACCTTCTGCGCCGCGGCCTCGGGCACGCCGTGGGCGACGAGGCCCTGCACCATGGTCGTCGACAGCGTCGCCGACAGCCCGATGATCATCAGCGTGAAGAAGATGCCGATGGAGAGAACCTGCGCCGAGTTCTGGAACGTCGAGTTCATGCCGCCGCCGGCGCCGCGGTGCGCGGCGGGCAGGCTGTTCATGATGGCGGCGCGGTTGGGCGCGGCGAAGGCGCCCATCGCCAGGCCATTGCAGAGCAGGATGGCGGCGAAGGCCCAGTAGTTGAAGTCGATGGGGAGCAGCAGGAGGAGCAGGAAGGTGAGCGTCGCGCCAAGCATCCCGCCGGTGGCGAACCAGCGCGCGCCGAGCTTGTCCGACAGGAAGCCCGAGACCGGCCCGGCGAGCAGGAAGCCCAGCGTCAGCGGCAGCATCAGGATGCCGGCCCACAGCGGCGTCTCCGCGAAGCTGTAGCCGTGCAGCGGCAGCCAGATGCCCTGCAGCCAGATGATGAGCATGAACATCAGGCCGCCGCGGCCGATCGCCGACAGGAAGGTCGAGAGGGTGCCGAAGGTGAACGGGCGGATGACGAAGAGATGGAGGCGGAACATCGGGTTGGCGACCCGCATCTCGATGACCACGAAGGCGACGAGCAGCGCCACGCCGACGCCGAGCAGCGCCAGCACCGGCAGGCTCGTCCAGCCCATCGGGTGGCCATTGGCAGGCTCGATGCCGTGCGTGATGCCGATCATCACCAGAATGAGGCCCCCGGCGAAGGTGATGTTGCCGGCCCAGTCGACATCCGCCGCGTGGCGCTCGCCGAGTTCGCGCAGCTTGAGATACGACCACACCGTGCCGAACAGGCCGAACGGCACCGAGACGAGAAACACGAGGCGCCAGTCGATGGCCGCAAGAAAGCCGCCGAGCACCAGCCCGATGAACGCGCCCGAGATGCCGGCGACGTTGTTAATGCCGAGCGCGAGCCCGCGCTGGTTGGCCGGGAAGGCGTCGGTGAGGATGGCGGCCGAGTTGGCGACGAGGAACGCCGCCCCGACGCCCTGCACGATGCGGAACACGATCAGCCACATCGCGCCCGCCTCGGCCTTGAACGGATCGACGGTGAGGACGAGCGAGGCGATGGTGAAGATCACGAAGCCG
>CAYOUO010000320.1:0-5567 GCA_964407155.1 uncultured Hyphomicrobiales bacterium
CGGGTCGTTGGTGGTGCGCTTGTCGTTGCCGGTGAACTTGTGCCACTCGTCGATGAACGCCTTGTTCTCGGGCGTATCGATCGACTCGAAGTAGTTCCACGCGGCGAGGTGGCCGACCAGCGGCTTGGTGTCGAGGCCGGACAGCTCCTCCTCACCCACCGAGAAAGCGACGACTGGGATGTCGGTCGCCTTGATGCCCTGGTTCGCCAGCTCCTTGTAGAACGGCACGTTGGCATCGCCATTGATAGTCGAGACTACTGCCGTCTTCTTACCAGCCGAGCCGAACGCCTTGATCTTCGACACCTCCGTCTGCCAGTCGGAGAAGGAGAACGGCGTGTAGTTGATCATGATGTCATCGGGCTTCACGCCTTTCGATAGAAGGTAAGCCTCGAGGATCTTGTTGGTAGTGCGCGGGTAGACGTAGTCGGTGCCTTCCAGCACCCAGCGTTTTACCGCGCCGCCTTCGTCACTCATCAGGTAGTCGACCGCGGGAATGGCCTGCTGGTTCGGAGCGGCGCCGGTGTAGAAGACATTGCGCTCGCTCTCCTGTCCCTCGTATTGCACCGGATAGAAGAGGATCGAGTTCAGTTCCTTGAACACCGGCAGCACTGACTTGCGCGAGGCCGAGGTCCAGCAGCCGAAGACCACAGCGACATGATCCTGGCTGATGAGTTCACGCGCCTTTTCGGCAAACGTGGGCCAATCGGATGCCGGGTCGACGACGACCGGCTCGAGCTTCTTGCCAAGCAAGCCGCCCTTGTCGTTCTGCTCCTTGATGAGCATCAGCATGACGTCTTTCAACGTCGTCTCCGATATCGCCATCGTGCCCGACAGCGAGTGGAGGATGCCGACCTTGATGGTGTCGTTATCGGCGTGGGCCGGCGCCACGAGCGGCCCGGACAGGCTCGCCGCCAACGCCATCGCGCTGGCCAGCTTCAACAGTGATTTCATTCGAATTCCCCCTGTTTAACGGACGTCGTGGGAGGACGCCGACAGAGAGTTTCGCAAAGGATGTGCCAAAAGATGCGATGCGGCGCAGCGACTTACCGCGCTGCAATGCTGTTTTCTTCGGCAGTGCCGTGATGCACGGTGCCAAAGAAATAACCGCTCCTCTCACCGTCATCGCGTCGGGCGGAGGGAGCTTCGATTCCTTTTGGGGAATATTTATACGTCAGCGCGCGTCGCCGAATGGCTCACGCTATGGTCAGTAATGAACACACGCATGCTGACCCGAAGACCAGCGATAACCAACGCGGCAGTAGCTCACCTTGGTAGTGATCGTCGACGTTACGAGTGCCTTCAGCGCGTGCCGATCGGTCATGGCTTGTGCGGGCCACGTGACTGCTGAAATGCCCAAGATGCTGAGCGAAGCCAGAACGAGAAGCGCTTTCATTTTGGTGTCTCCTCCGCATCGCCCGTTCCATTTGGCCAATGGAGATGTAACTGTATTGTGTCCACCTCATGCGGCGGCGCGGGTAGGCGCTCGGTAGTAGAACGGATCAACTCTCTGGAAGCCAAACCGCCATAGCGCCAGGCGCGCGATTGTTCCAGAGATAGTACGGGATCGCGGTCCAGCCAGTCGCTTCCGTTCGTGGCGGGTCGGTTCGATAGAGGTCGTCGCGCCAATCATCGTCGACAGCCGCTCCCCGCACGACCAGCGTGACGATGCCGTCGAACAGGTCACCCCGCTGCGCTGCCGATATGCTCGCCTCACGCGGCAGTCTTAGACGAGATACCTCGGTGGAGTTGTCCGCCTGCTCTGCGCAATACACCAGCGGCCCGCGTTTGAGTGCTACTCGCCCAACGTCCATGCGCACGCGAGGATTGGCATAAATGCGCTGCACTGGCATGGGGATGTCGAGCCGGATTACGTCCCCTTTTTGCCATTTCCGCCGAACCTCAAGGTAGCCGCGCTTCATACTGGCCGGGACATCAATGGGAAATGCATTCACCGTCGCGACGACGCCCCGCGCCCACCCCGGAACGCGCAGGCGAACAGCAAACTCAGCAGGAGAATCGGGATCCAGGCGAATTGAGATTTCGCCGGACCAGGGATAATTGCTGGTCTCCGTAATCCGCACCGGCACACCCGCCACCTCGATCGTCGCGGAATTCCCGCCGTAAAGGTGGATTGCCAACAGATCTTCGCCGGTAGAGTAGAAATAGCCGCCAACCGAAGCGACGAGCCGCGCCACGTTCATCGTGCAACAAGGACAAGTGTGCCACGCCCACCGCGTATGATGGCCGTCGCTGGCCAAGGGATTTTCATAGAAGTAGTGCTGCCCGTCGCGCGACAAACCTGACAGCGCGCCGTTGTAGAGCGCTTGCTCGAGGACATCGGCATAGCGTCCGTCCAGTTCGATATTCAGCATGCGGTGCGCCCAGAAGATCAATGCCACCGAGGCGCACGTCTCCGCGTAAGCCGTTTCGTTAGGCAGGTCGTAATGCTCGGTAAACCCTTCATTGAATCGGGAGGGCCCGAGCCCAGCCGTGATGTACATCTGGCGGCTGGTCACATCGTGCCAGAGCACCTCGCAGGCGTGCTTGAGCGCATCATCACCAAACTCGGCCGCGAGGTCGGCCATCGCCGCAAACATGTACATCGCGCGGACCGCGTGGCCGACAACCTTGTCCTGGGTCCGCACCGGCTTATGCGATTGATTGTACTCGTACGTCTTGGCCCAAAAATCCTTGGGGTCTTCACCACGGGCGATCGCTTCAACGTCAAAGTAGTGGGGCGGCTGATGCCCGCGCTCATTGATGAGGTACGCTGCGAAATCAAGATGACGGCGCTCTCGGGTGACGTCGTGGAGCTTGATCAATCCGATCTCGATTTCCTGATGGCCGCAGTACCCGTGCTTTTGGTCCGGTCCCGGACCGAAGATAGACATAATGAGATCAACATAACGCAGCATGATGTCCAGGAAGCGCCGCTTGCCGGTCACGTGGAAATAGGCGACGGCACCTTCCAGCATGTGCCCGGCGCAATAAAGTTCGTGGTTGTCGCGGAGATTGGTCCAGCGCTTGTCGGGCTCGCGGCCGATGTACCAGCAATTCAGGTAGCCATCCGGGAGCTGCGCCTTCGCGAGATCGTCCACGATTGCGTCGATCTTGGCTTCGATATCGGCATCGCGGCGATGCGCCAGCGCGTAGCTCGCGGCCTCGATCCATTTGCCGACGTCGGAGTCCCAGAAGATCTGGGTCGTGAAGTTGTGGCTGTTCCGGGGAATGCGCAGGGGGGGCGGCGGTTGCGGAATTTTCAGCGATTCAAGAATGCCGTGCGCCTGCAGTTGCCCGTGCTCACTGGGGATTGTCCGCGCCAGCACGGTATCGAGTCGCTCGCGCCAGAAATCTCCTTCAATGCGGACGTTGGTAAAGTTGACCGGCGAATACTGACGCATGCGCATTGGGTCCAAAGTTTGTGTCAGGCGGCGGGCTGTGCAACACGCGCGCCGCAGGACTCGCGCACCACCAGCGTGCACGGCAGCCGATGAATTCCGGACAGCGGCTTGCCGGCGATCATTTCCACAAGGCGGGCGCCCGCTTCCCGGCCGAGGTCGTAAAGGTTCATGTCAACGCTTGTCAGCGGCGGCCGCATCGCGGCGGCCATGATTTCCCAGTTGTCGAAGCCGACGAGCGCGACGTCTTGCGGCACACCGATGCCCCTCTCGCGCAGCGCGTCGGCTGCTCCACGGGCAATCTGGTCATTGCCGCAGAAGATCGCATCCGGCCGCCCACGCTTCGATCGGAAAAGACGCTCGACGGCTTGCCGACCACACTCCTCGGACCATTCGCCTGGCAGGAAGCCGTCGCCACTTTCGAGGCCAGCAGCTTGAAGCGCCCGCCGATAGCCGTCCCGTCGCAGCCGTACAGCCTCGAAGCGCTCCGGCCCGCTCACGTGGGCGATGTGGCGCCGACCCAGTTTCACAAGATGCGAGGTTGCGAGCGACGCGCCGCCCTCGTCGTCCGGCAGCAGCGAAAATGCATCCGGATTGTCCGGCCGCGAAAATGCATAGATCACCGGCACGTGACCGGTAGGCACCCGCAACTGGGCGCGCTGGTCGGCGCGGCGCGCGGTTACCACGATGCCATCCACGCGTTTGCTCAATAGTTGCTCGACATGCTGCGCCTCGCGCGCCGGATCGTCTGTGGCGTTGGCCATGAAAACACCGATCCGTTGATCGGCGAGACAAGCCTCGAGGCCTTCCATGATTGGCAACGTGAAACGGCCGAAGCTGTCGCTGGAAATCAGGCCCACGGTGAAACTCTGGCCGCGATGAAGGCTCTGGGCGAGATCGTTGGGACGGAATCCCAGCTGCCTGGCAATGGCGATGACGCGGTCCCGCGTCTCCTGGCGAAGCGACCCGCTGTTGTTGAGTGCCTTGGACGCTGTGCCGATGCTCACCCGCGCTAGGCGCGCCACGTCGCGGATGGTGATCTGTTGCCGTCTGTGAGCAACGGCCGGCGCATGGTCCGCACGGGTTTCGGCAGCCGGGCGCTGGGTTCTGACCATCGCCGCTATCCCTTGACCGCGCCGGACATGAAGCCGCGCACATAGTAGCGCTGGAGCACCAGGAACAGCACGATGCACGGCACCGCCATAACGACCACACCGGCGTCTGTGGCGCCGTAGTCGATCGCTCCCATGGTCTGCTGCCGCAGATTCGCAATGGCCACCGACAGCGTCTGTTTGGCCGGGTCGGTGAGCATAATCAGCGGCGCAAAGAACTCATTCCACGCTGCGAGAAACGCAAAAAGACCGACGGTGATCAGCCCTGGCGCCACTGCCGGCACCATGATGCGCCGAAGAACGCCGAAGGTACCGCAGCCATCGATCAGCGCGGACTCCTCGAGTTCGCGTGGAATCGCCTCGAATGAAATTCGCATCATGTAGATGGCAAATGGCAGCTGAAACATCGCCACGACGAGCGCGACGCCAAGCACAGTATTGCTGAGGCGGAGAGCAGTCAGCATGACGTAAAGGGGTATCAGCAGCGAAGCCGAAGGGACCATCAGGACAGCGAGCGTAAGCAAAAACAGGGCGTCGCGGCCCCAGAACCTGAAACGAGCAAAGGCGTAGCCTCCGAGGGTCGACACAACAATGACGATCGCGACCGTGAGAAGTGAAAGGAAAAGCGTATTGAAGGCGATTTGCGGCAATCCGGGCCCGAACCGATAAAGCGAAACGTAATTTCCGAAGCCGTAGCCGATGCGTTGCGCTGTCGATGCTTGCGGACTGACCGACGCCAGCAGAGCCCATCCGAGCGGAAAGAGGAAGACAATCGCCAGACCGCCGGTCAAAACGAAATAAGAAGTGCGGCCAAAGATATTGGATTGGGCGGCGGCCATCTGGTCAGTCCCGGTCGGCGTTGCGCAGGAAGCGGAGTTGCAATGTGTTGATGACCACCAGAACGACCAGGACAACGATCGAGAGCGCGGCTGCTGTACCGAGATTCTGTCGCTGGAATGCCTCGCGGTAGATGACCTGCACCACCGTGACAGTAGAATTGTGCGGCGCGCCCTTGGTCAGAATGAAGAATTGGTCGAAGGCGAGCAGGGACCCCGTT
>CAYOUO010000321.1:0-6301 GCA_964407155.1 uncultured Hyphomicrobiales bacterium
CCTGCGGGTGGATGTCGTCCGCGCCGGCCCGCCTCAGCGCCTCCTCGGCGATGGCGCGCTGCGCGCGGCGGTCGATCAGGCCGAGTCGCCTCGGCGGATCGCTGATGACGATGTTGTCGGCGACGCTGAGCTCGGGAACGAGCGACAGCTCCTGGAAGATGCAGACGATGCCGGCCTGGTTGGCGGCCGCCGGCGAGGCGAAAGAGACGGCGCGCCCGTCCAGCTCCAGCCGCCCGCCATCGGGCGCCACCACGCCGGACATGATCTTGATGAGCGTCGACTTGCCGGCGCCGTTCTCGCCGAGGATGGCGTGAATGCGCCCTGCCCTGACGGTCAGGCTCGCGTTGTCGAGCGCGCGCACGCCGCCGTAGCGCTTGGAAACGCCCTCCATGCGGAAAAGGGGCGCTACCTCGTCCATCCCAAGTCCTCCCAAGACGAGATTAGCAGAGAAGAACGGCGCCGCGAGAGTTATCCCGCGGCGCCGCTTCGTGATCGAACCTACTTGGTGTCGGACTTGCTCTGGCCCATGATTTCCTGCGCCGTGAAATTGATGCCGCAGGTGGGGAAGGAGTTGCCGACGAAGAAATTGTCGGACTGGTCCGGGAAGTAATCCGTGCCCGCCTTCATGTCGGGATCGGATGCGACCGCGAGCGGCAGCTTCACCGACTGCGGCACGACCTGGCCTTCCAGCGCCGCGATGGCGACCTTGATGGCGACCGCGACCTGGGCCGGGCCGGTGCCCGCCGACGTGCACTTCAGGCCGTCGCCGGAATGCGTCGCGCACAGCTTGCGGAAGCCGTTTTCGGTCTCGCCGCCAAACGGCACGAACTTCTGCTTGGCGTCCATCATGGCGTTGACCACGCCGGTGTCGCCGCCCTGGGCGGTGTAGCCGTCGAACGGACCGTTGGTGGCGATGGCGTCGGCGGTCACCTTCTGCGCGGTGCCGTCATCCCACTTGCCCATGACTTCGGTCACGTCCCACTTCTTGCCCGACGCGTCGAACACCTTGTGGATGCCGTTGTGGCGGTCGGTGTCGACCGAGGTACCGGCGACGCCGCGCACCTCGAGCACCTTGCCGCCGTTCGGCACGTGATCGACCAGCCACTTCGCCCACAGTTCGCCGAGACCCTCCTGGTCGACGTTGACGTTGATGTCGTCGGTCGAGTCCAGAATGTTGTCGAAGGCGACCAGGATCACGCCGGCATCCTTGGCGCGCTTGATCACCGGGCCGAAGGCGGTCGGGTTCTGCGCGTCGGTGACGATGGCGTCGTAACCGGCGTCGATGAAGTTGTTGATGGCGGAGATCTGCGCCGGCACGTCCTCGCCGGTCGACACCACCTTGAATTCCTTGAGCTTGGCGGCGACGTCCGGCTGCGCGGCGTAGGCCTTGGCGGTCTGGATCATCTGGATGCGCCAGGTGTTGGCGATGTAGCCGTTGGCCAGCGCGATGCGGAACGGACCCTTCTTGGCCGGATATTGCACGTACTTGGTGTCGCTCGCCCAAGGCGCGAAGCACTTGGGATCGGACGATGGCCCGGCGACGGTCTGCGGCCCGGCCGCGTGGGCGACAGCACCGAACGTCATGGCAGCCGCGAACACGCCAATGCCGAAGCACTGACGCAGGTCAGTCGATTTCATCTCAATTCCTCCCTGGCGTTCCCGTTGTATTTGGAGCCCGAATGTCACCGTTACTGGGCAATACTTCCGTCCTGAACACAACAGGCCAGAAATACTTCAATAACGGTCTTCCCTGACTCGGGCATTACAGCTATAAGCAGTTATGAAAGCGCTGTCAACGATGCGCGACCGGTATTCGCACGAGTTGGGTGCCGGTTTTCGTACCGCTGGCGCGATTGCGTTACGCGATTGTCGCATCTGCGGAATTTCGTACCGTCCGGTACCCCTCGATAGTATCAAGGATCGTTTCTCCTCGAGGCAGAGTGATGGCTGAGGGCAGGCGCAACGAAGAGCGCCGTCGCAAGACGCTGCGCGACGTCGCAGAGCGCGCCGGGGTGAGCGCGGTGACGGTGTCGCGCGCGCTCCGGCGGCCGGAGATGGTCTCCGAGGATCTGCGCGAGCGCGTCCAGCTTGCGGTCGACGAGCTCGCCTACGTTCCGAACCAGCTCGCCAGCGGCCTTGCCTCCCACCGCACCGGGCGCATCGGCGTCGTCGTGCCGTCGCTGACCAACGGCGTGTTCGGCGATTATCTCCGCGCGCTGCACGACATGCTGCTGCCGGAAGACTTCCAGGTGCTGGTGCTGAATTCCGGCTACGTCCCCGGCAAGGAAGAGCGCGCGATCGCCACCATGCTCGGGCAGCACCCGGAGGCGATCATCATCTCCGGCGTCGACCAGACGAAGCGGGCGCGGCGGATGCTCTACGAGGCGGGCATTCCGGTGATCCAGACGATGGAAATCGCCGATGATCCGATCGACATCATGATCGGCCTGAACCAGGGCGACGCCGGCTACGCAGCGACGCGCCACCTGATCGAGCTTGGCCACCGCCATATCGGCCAGATGGCGGTGCCGCTCGATTCACGCGCGCTGAAGCGCCGCGAGGGTTACCGGCGCGCCATGGCGGAAGCCGGTCTCGAGCGGCTGGAAATCAGTCTCGACGCTCCGTCCACCTTCGCCTACGGCGCGCAATTGCTGGAGCCGATGCTGTCGCGCTGGCCGAAGCTGACCGGCATCTACTGCGGCAACGACAATCTGGCGCTCGGCGTGGTGTTCGCCGCGCAGCGGCGCGGCATGAAGGTTCCGGACGATCTGTCGATCGTCGGCTTCAACGACCTCGAGTTTTCGGAAACGGCGTTCCCGGCGCTGACGACGGTCGCCACGCCGCGCTACCAGATCGGCGAGCTCGCCGCGAAGATCGTGCTCGAAATCGTGCGCGGCTCGGGCAAGCGGCCGGAGCAGCGCATATTCAATGTCGGCTTCCGCCTCATCCGCCGCGAAAGCACGGCGGCACCGCGCAAGCGCGCCGCGCTGGCGGCGGCAGGGCAGACATCCCGCAAGCCATAAACATCATCGGGATCGTACGCTGCGCGTGAGGCGGGAACCCGCCACGCCTCCCCGGCGTTCTTGTGGGCATTCGATCAAACCCGTCAGGAGGGCAAGTCCCATGCGTTTTGCCAAAGCCATTCTCGCTGCGATTGCAGCGGTCGGCGTCGCCCGTCTGCTGGCGCCGCGGGAAACCCAGGAATTCCTCGACAACGCCAAGCGCGCCTTGCAGCGGAGCATGACGACCGCCCGCAGAAAGACCGCCGAGATGTCTGAGGAAATGTCGGACATGGCGGAGCGCGCCTATCCCTCCGTCGCCAATCACGCAAAGGCTGCGGGAAGAAGCGCCGCGCGCAAGACGAGCCGGACCCGCAAGGCGGCGTCGCGTCCGCGCACGCACAAGGCCACGACCTGAACACCCGGCCGCCGCTCGGCGGCGCCGAAACAAGCCGCACGCCCGCGACCGCTGGCGTGCGGCTTTGCATTGCGCGGCAAGTGCGAAGGAAGGGAAGCGCGGATGGTGGGCGCGACAGGGATTGAACCTGTGACCCCACCCATGTCAAGGGTGTGCTCTCCCGCTGAGCTACGCGCCCATCCGCTTGCACGCCAAGCCCTATCGCGAGGCCTTGGCACGAGACCGGCGGGGTATAACCGGCCTTCCGGCGAGCTTCAAGTCCGCCCGCCCGCAGGCAGGAAAGACTCTAGGCCGCGATCAGCTTCTGCACCTCGTTGACGAGGTCGCGGAGATGAAACGGCTTGGACAGCACCTTGGCGTCCTTGGGAGCATTGGAATCGGGATTGAGCGCCACGGCCGCGAAGCCCGTGATGAACATCACCTTGAGATCGGGGTCGAGCTCGGTGGCGCGCCGCGCGAGCTCGATGCCGTCCATCTCCGGCATGACGATGTCGGTGAGGAGCAGCGTGAAAGGCTCTTCGCGCATGCGCTCGTAGGCGCTGCGGCCGTTGTCGAACGCCACCACGTCCTGGCCGGCGTTTTGCAGCGCCTTGACCAGAAAACGGCGCATGTCGGAATCGTCTTCAGCAAGCAGGATGCGGGTCATGGCACGCGCTTTTCGAACCCCGGAACGAATGTCGCTTGAAACGCCGGAACGTGAGTCCCGTCAAGGCGAACCGCCGCCATATTCTTAACCGAGTAAAGGAGGCGTGAACAGCGGCAGGGAAGTCCTCGCACCCGCTGTGGACACGCCCGCGGCTTGTTGGCAACATCGGGTCCGGCGCGCCGCAACCCGCAGGTGCGCCGCCCTTCGAAATGCGCACGAATGCCATCCGATCAGGAACTCTCCGTCCAGAACGCCTTCGACGTGATCGAGCCGCCGCAGCGCACGTTTCCGCTGCTGCTCAATTCGCCGCACAGCGGCAACCGCTATCCGGACGATTTCCTCGCGGCCTCGCGGCTCGACCGGCTGGCGATCCGCCGCTCGGAAGATTCCTACGTCGACGAACTGCTGCTGAAGGCGGCAGCGCACGGCTGTCCCCTGCTCAAGGCGAACTTTCCGCGTGCCTGGCTCGACGTGAACCGCGAGCCCTACGAGCTCGATCCCAAGATGTTCGACGGGCATCTGCCGACCTACGCCAACGTGCGCTCGATGCGCGTCGCCGGAGGGCTGGGCACGATCGCCCGCATCGTCTCGGAGAGCGAGGAGATCTACGCACGGCCGCTCAAGGTGGCGGAAGCGCTGGCGAGGATCGATGCGGTCTACAAGCCCTATCACCGGCTGCTGCGGCAGCTCGTGCTCGATACGCGCGCGGGCTTCGGCGTCGCCGTGCTGCTCGACTGCCACTCGATGCCCTCGACCGCGCGCGCGATGCACGGGCGGCTGCGGCCCGACATCGTCATCGGTGACCGCTACGGCACGAGTTGCACCGGCGCCCTCACCGACTTTCTCGCCGCGCAGCTTGGCAAGCGTGGATATTCGGTCACCCGCAACAAGCCCTATGCCGGCGGCTTCATCACCGAGCATTACGGCCAGCCGCAGCGCGGGCTCCACGCCGTGCAGGTCGAGTTCAACCGCCGCCTCTACATGGACGAGCGCAGCCTGGCAAAGACGCCGGGCTTCGAGCGGCTGGCGGCCGACTTTGCCGCGGTGATCGCTCAGCTCGGCGCCGCCATCGTGGACGGGCTCCTTTCGAAACGGGAAGCAGCCGAATAGCAGGCGCCGATACGCCGGTCGCGATGGCCCGGGGGCGCGGAGCGCCAAAAGGAAAAGGGTCGCACGGCAGCGACCCGGCGCGGAGCGCCAGAAAGAAAAAGGGCCGCGCGCGGATCGCGGCGGCCCAAGTCTAGGGAGGAAACGCCCAAGAAGGGCATACGGCATCACTGCCGCACTGCAATAAATGATAGATGCAGCGCACAAAATCAAGCAGAATTATCGCTTCGTAAACGGACAACGGTATAATCCGCTGGCCGCATAAGTGATTGATCGACATTACATTTCCAGAAAAGCCGGAGCGAAAGCCGTGTTGCCTTGCGGCAACGCCGACCTGAAATGACCGATTCAGTGGACCTCACCGGCTTCCTTGACCGTCTGGCGACCGCTGCCGCCGAAGCGATCATGCCGCATTTTCGGGCAGGGACGGCTGTCGCGACCAAGGAAACCGACCGATTCGATCCGGTGACCGTCGCCGACCGCGCGGCGGAGCAGGCGATGCGGGCGTTGATCAACCGGCACTACCCCAGCCATGGCATTGTCGGCGAGGAGTTCGGGTCGGAGAACAGCGATGCCGAATTCGTCTGGGTGCTCGACCCCATCGACGGGACGCGCTCGTTCATCACCGGCCTGCCGGTATGGGGAACGCTGATCGGCCTGAAACGGGCAGGCGAGCCCATGCTCGGCATGATGGCGCAGCCGTTTACCGGCGAGCGATTCGCCGGCGACGGCGCCCGCGCGTGGTACACGGGGCCCGGTGGCGCCCGCCCGATGACCTCACGCGCCTGCTCTTCGCTCGCCATGGCATCGCTGTTCACGACCACGCCGGCGCTGTTCAGGAAGGGCACCGAGCGCGCCGCCTACGATCGCGTGGAAACGGCAGCGCGGCTCGCGCGCTACGGCGCCGACTGCTACGCCTACTGCATGGTCGCCGCGGGAAACGCCGATCTCGTCATCGAGGCGGGGCTGCAGCCGTACGACATCGTAGCGCTCATCCCCATTCTGACGGGTGCCGGCGGCGCCGTGACCGACTGGAGCGGCGCCTCGGCTGCCGGCGGTGGCAGGGTCGTCGCCAGCGGCGACAGGCGGCTGCATGCCACCGTGCTGGAGATGCTCGCCGGCGCCTGAGCC
>CAYOUO010000322.1:0-4549 GCA_964407155.1 uncultured Hyphomicrobiales bacterium
GCCCGGCGCGGCGAAGCCGACAAACACGACGCCCGCCGCCGCCCGCCAGAGATTGTGCCGCAGGTGGTGGCGGACGCGGCCGCCGGTCGCCATCCCGGAGCCCGCCATGATGACGGCACCGCCGCCGATCTTGTTGAGCGCGATCGAGTCAGCAGTCTCATGCACGAGACGAAGGCCGGGCAGGCTGAGCGGATCGTCATGGTTCTGGAACATGGCGCTCGCGGCCGGCGCGAGGCATTCGGGATAGCGGCGGAAGATGTCCGTCGCGGAGATCGCCATCGGCGAATCGAGGAAGACCGGGATGTCGGCCGGCAGGCGCTTGCTCGCCACGGCCTGATGCAGGGCGTAGAGCAGTTCCTGCGCCCGCTCGAGCGCAAAGGTCGGGATGATGATGTTGCCGCCGCGGCGGAAGGTGGCCTCGACGGCGCCGTAGAACTCCTCGACCGACGGGGCAAAGGCCTTGTGATCGCGATTGCCGTAGGTCGATTCCATGACGACGGCATCCGATTGTGGTGGCGGCACAGGATCGCGCATCAGCGGACGGCCAGCGTTGCCGATATCGCCCGACATCACGAGGCGGCGCCGGCTGCCGTTCTCGACGATCTCGAGCAAAAGGCTGGCTGAGCCCAGAATGTGCCCGGCATCGAAAAACGTGACGCGCACACCCGGGAAGAGATCGATCGGCGCATCGTAACTCGCGACGCGGCCGAAGAAGTCGAGCGAATGCATCGCATCGACGGTGGAATAGAGCCCCTCCCCGTCGCGCTCGCGATGGCGCGCGCGGTGCGCGGCGTCTTCTTCCTGCAGACGGGCGGAATCCAGCATCACCAGCCGGGCAAGCTCGCGCGTGGCCGCGGTGGCGATGATCTCGCCGCGAAAGCCGCGCTTCACGAGCAGCGGGATGCGCCCGCAATGATCGAGATGCGCATGGGTGAGCAAGAGAACGTCGATCGCGACAGGATCGAAACCGAAATCGCCGCCGTTCTCCTCGTTGAGCTCGCGGCTGCCCTGATAGAGACCGCAATCGACCAGCACGCGTTTGCCCGCCGCCTCAATGAGATGGCAGGAACCGGTCACCGTCCGATCGGCACCATGGAACGACAGTTTCACGCGCACCTCCCCTCGCAACCGGGCGAGTGTCGCAGGCCGCTTGCCTGAGCGCCAGCGCGGCGTGAAAGCCCGGCCGGGCCGACGGGAACAAAATCCCGCATGTCGAGTTTGCGGAACGCACGGCGCCGCTCTCTCCCCCTGAGCTTCTTCACCGCCCCGGCGGAATTATCTCGCAGGACAATCAGATGACATCGACAGATCGCACCCGCTCGGCCATCCCGCACTGGCTCGTGGCGATCGCCGCGGCGATCGGCTTCGTGACCGCCGTGGTCGACTATTCCTCGCGCGACTCCGGCATCAATGGTGCGGGCGGCACGATGCTGGTGGCGATATCGACGGTGCTGATCTTCATCGCGGCGATCCTGGTGCCGATGCGCGGCGTCTACCGGGTGCGCTGGCTCCGCATCGTGCTCGAGGTGCTGCTCATTCTCGGCATTCTCGGCACGGGCTTCGCGGCCTACATGCTGGAGAGTCCGCTGATCGTCGCAATGATGATCATCGCGCTCATCGGATGGATTGCCGCGGTCGTCTCGCCCGCGCGGAACGTCGAGCAGCCGACGAAGATCGCAGCGCTGATCGCGGGCGCCGCGGTGCTCGGCGTGTCGCTCCTCGCCGGGCAGGCACGCGCGCAGGACTGGCCCACCTTCAACGGCCAGCTCAATGCGCAGAAATATGCCACCTCCGATCAGATCACGCCCGACAACGTCGGCCAGCTCAAGGTCGCCTGGCAACTCCACACCGGCGACGTCTCAGACGGCAGCAACCCCAACGGCCCGAAGGCGTCGGACTGGGGCGCGACACCACTCTTCGTCAACAACACGCTGTATGTGTCGACCGTGTTCGACCGCATCTTCGCGCTCGAGCCGGACACCGGCAAGGTCAAATGGACCTTCGACACGAAGGTCAAGCTCGTCGATCCCACGCAGGGCGAGCTGAAGAATCGCGGCCTCTCCTACTGGCAGGCGGCGACACCGGTTGCCGGCCAGGCATGCCAGAAGATCGTCTATCTCGGCACCATGGACGGCAAGGTGTTCGCGGTCGATGCCGATAGCGGCCAGCCCTGCACCGGCTTCGGCCAGAATGGCGTTCTCGACATCAACCAGTGGAACACCGTCAACAACAAGTGGCCGCTGTCGATCCTGCAGTCGCCCACCGTCTACAAGAACCAGTTGTTCATCGGCTGGTCGGGACAGGACTGGACGCAGGCGGTGCAGCCGCCGGGCTCGGTCTTCGCCGTCGACACGCAGACCGGCAAGCTCAACTGGAAGCTCGACACCATCCCGCCCGACCTCGATCCGAAGACCGGGACCGCCAACGTCTGGTCGTCGATGTCGATTGACGAACAGAACAATCTTCTGTTCCTCCCGGTGAGTTCGCCGAGCCCCGACTACTATGGCGGCGACCGCACGGCGCCGATGCCGCTCACGACCTCGGTGACGGCGGTCAATCCCGATACCGGCCAGGTGGTGTGGAGCTACCAGACCGTCCATCACGACATCTGGGACTACGACGTCAACTCAGCGCCCGTGCTGTTCGACATGAAGCAGCCCGACGGCACCACCGTGCCGGCGCTGATCCAGTCGACCAAGCAGGGCTTCCTGTTCGTCCTCAACCGGCTGACCGGCAAGCCGATCTTCCCCATCGACGAGAAGCCGGTGCCGAAGTCCGACGTGCCCGGCGAGCAATCCTCGCCGACGCAGCCCTGGCCGACCACGCCGGTGGCGACGACACCGGACCGGTTCCCCGGCATCTCGACGCTGGCTGATGTGGCCAGTGCCGGGTATTGCAGCCGCACCCTGGCCGGCCTCCGCTACGAGGGCCGCTACACACCGCCCAGCCTTGGCAACGGCACCCTCGCCTTCCCGGCAACGGCCGGCGGCGTCGAGTGGGGCGGCGGCGCAGTCGATCCGACAAGCAACACCTACGTCGTCAATTCGTCGGAAGTCGCGCAGATCTACAAGCTCGTCACCCGGCAGGACTACGACAGGATCAATCAGGGCCGTAGCATGGATAGCAAGAACGCCAATGGCTTCTTCGCCATGACCGGCGCGCCATATGGCTTCTACATCTCGACGTTCCTCAATCCGGAAGGCATGCCCTGCTGGAATGGCCCCTACGGGACACTGTCGTCCTACGACCTCAACACCGGCAAGCTGAACTGGCAGGTGCCGTTCGGCGAGGTGCAGAAGTGGGGCTTCTATATGCCCGACTCATGGGGCTCGGTGACCATCGGCGCCCCCGTCATTACCAAGAGCGGACTGATCTTCATCGGCGCTTCGATGGACTCGCGCGTCCGAGCCATCGACCTCAAGAACGGCAAGGTGCTGTGGAAGTCGCTGGTGGAGGCTCCGGCCGTCGCCATGCCTGCCGTCTACACTTACAAGGGCAAGGAATATGTGGTGTTTGCGGTTGGCGGCAACTCGATCCTCGAGCCCAAGGTCTCCGACCAGTTGATCGCCTATGCCCTTCCCGGGTGAGTATTCTCCGCATCCGTGAACGATCACGCGCGTTCTCGCCGTGAATTGAACGCACCGGAGCCGTGCCGCCGATTGTGGCCGCCGGCGGAGGGACTATGTTGGTCACGGATACGTTTTCGACGGAGAACAACGATGACCGCCGCGCCCGCCACCCATTTCCCTGTGACGCACACCGACGAGGAATGGCGCAAGCTGCTGACACCGGAGCAGTATCAGATCATGCGCGGCCACGGCACCGAGCGGCCGGGAAGCTGCGCGCTGTTGCACGAAAAGCGGGCCGGCACGTTCACCTGCGCCGGATGCGGACAGCCACTGTTCAACTCGAAACTCAAGTTCGAAAGCGGTACCGGCTGGCCGAGCTTCAACGACCCGATCGAAGGCGCCGTCGAGACGTCGATCGATCGCAGCCATGGCATGGTGCGTACCGAGGTGCATTGCGCCAACTGCGGCAGCCACCTCGGGCACATATTCGAGGACGGGCCGCCGCCGACGTATCTCCGCTACTGCATCAACGGCGTGGCGATGAATTTCATTCCCGCCGCGGCGAACGCCTGATCACGCCGGCTGCGGGACAACCGTCATCGTGAAGCTGCGGGTCACGCCCGGCTCAAGCGCGACGCTGCCCGGCCGGTCCTCGAGCGCGACGCTGCCGCCGACCCACGGCGGCAGGCCCTGCCAAGGCTCGATGCAGAGGTAGGGCGCGCCCGGCTTCTGCCAGATGCCGAGTGACGACAACCCCTGCCAGCCGACTTTGATCTGCGCGCCGCCATCGACCCCGAAGGTGACGGACGGACTGGCGATCTTTTCGATGATGATGGCGTCGCGCTCGAAATCGGCGGCCTTGGGCTGGTAGCGTCCCTTGACGAATACCGACGGCTCGACGCCCCGGGCGAGGACGAGCTTGTCGCCGAGGCGATGCGTCGGCGGCTCTTCGGGCTCGGCCAGAGTAAGCCAGTGAGCCT
>CAYOUO010000323.1:0-2804 GCA_964407155.1 uncultured Hyphomicrobiales bacterium
CAATGTCGCCTTTGGCCTCGCAGTGCGCCCCGCCGCCCGCCGTCCGTCGCGTGACAAAATCCGCTAGCGCGTGCTCGAATTGATCAAGCTCGTTCAGCTCGAAGGACTCGACCGCCGCTATCCGTCGCAGCTTTCCGGCGGCCAGCGTCAGCGCGTCGCGCTTGCCCGCGCGCTCGCCATTGAGCCGCGCATCCTTCTCCTCGACGAGCCCTTCGGCGCGCTCGATGCGAAGGTCCGGCGCGAGCTGCGCCGCTGGCTGCGCGATATCCACGATCGCACGGGACACACGACTGTGTTCGTTACGCATGACCAGGAAGAGGCCATCGAGCTCGCCGATCGCATCGTCGTTCTGAATAACGGCAAGATCGAGCAGGTCGGCACGCCCGACGACATCTATGACAATCCCGCCTCACCCTTCGTCGCCAGCTTCATCGGCGAGTCCAACGCGCTGCCGGTGGTGGGCGCCGCCGGCCGGCTTTCGCTCGACGGCCGCTCGCTCGACGTCGCGGCGGCGGCATCCGATGGTCCCCGCACGCTCGTTTTCCGGCCGCACCAGATCGATGTGGTCGAAGGGCGCCCCGGCGCCATCGATGGCTTCGTGGTCTCGGAGCGTCGCCACGGCGCCGTGCGCCGGCTCGAGCTCGAGGCGGGCGCTGCGCGTCATCGCATCGAGGTCGACGTGCCGGCCGATGCCAAGGGAGCCCGCAAGGGCGACCGCATCAGCGTGCTCCCCAATCGCTGGTGGCTGTTCGACGCAGCCAATCCGGCTTAGCGGTCTTCGACCTCCCCCCGGGTAGGCTGGGATCGCGGAGCGTTTCGAACGCTTCACGGCCGGCTTTGGACGTTGCTCTATGGTGCGGTTTATTAACCGCGTCGTGCGGTTGATTAACCGCCCGAAAGCGACTATATCCCCGCCATCCCTCAAACGATCTGATCGGCTTGAGAGTGGGTCCGCCGGGCCCGCTCCCGAAGGTGCTTGAGGCGGATCGAAGGATTTTGTTCAGCGTGGCGATCGCGCCGGAAATGACCGACCTGGAAGAACCGCGTCTCATTACCGAGACGGGGGTGGAGGCACGCATTGCCCGCATTGTGGAGCCCGTCGCCGAAGGTCTGGGGTTCCGGCTGGTACGCGTGAAGGTCTCGTCGTTGAACGGGCTGACCGTCCAGATCATGGCCGAGCGCCCGGATGGCACCATGTCGGTTGACGATTGCGAGACGCTGTCGCGCGATATCTCGCCGGCCATGGACGTCGAAGACCCAATGGATGCCCCGTACAATCTCGAGGTCTCCTCGCCCGGCATCGATCGCCCGCTGGTGCGCCGTTCCGATTTCGTGAAGGCGGCAGGTCATGAGGTGAAGATCGAGCTCGCCCGGCCGCTCGACGGGCGCAAGCGTTTCAAGGGCAGCGTTTCCGGCGTCGAGAACGATGACCTCGTGCTCGATCTGGAAGGATCGAAGCTCGCGGGACCGCAATCTGTGCGGCTGCCGCTCGCCGAAATCGGCGAAGCCCGGCTGGTGCTGACCGATGAACTCATTCGCGACACGCTGCGCCGGGAAAAGCGCAAGGCTCGCGACATGGATCAACCCGGCGTCTAAGCCGCCGGCTACGAGGAGAAGGACAATGGCAGTCAGTGCAAATCGCCTGGAGCTCCTGCAGATCGCCGATGCGGTCGCGCGCGAGAAGGCGATCGACCGCATGATCGTGGTCGCGGCGATGGAAGACGCCATCCAGAAGGCGGCCCGCTCGCGCTACGGCTCCGAGACCGACATCCGCGCCGAGATCAATCCGAAGACCGGTGAGATCAAGCTGCAGCGCCTGCTCAAGGTCGCCGACAAGATCGAGAATCCCTCGACCGATATCCTCATCGAGGACGCCCGCCGTCGTAATCCCGCCGCCCAGCTCGGTGATTTCATCGCCGAGCCGCTGCCCCCGATGGATTTTGGCCGCATCGCCGCCCAGTCCGCCAAGCAGGTCATCGTCCAGAAGGTCCGCGACGCCGAGCGCGACCGCCAGTACGAGGAGTTCAAGGACCGCATCGGCGAGATCGTCAACGGCCAGGTCAAGCGCGTCGAGTACGGCAACGTCATCGTCGATCTCGGCCGCGGTGAAGGCATCGTCCGTCGCGATGAGCTCATCCCGCGCGAGACGTTCCGCTATGGCGATCGCATCCGCGCCTACGTCTATGACGTCCGGCGCGAGCAGCGCGGCCCGCAGATCTTCCTCTCGCGCACGCATCCGCAGTTCATGGCCAAGCTCTTCGCCCAGGAAGTGCCTGAGATTTACGACGGTATCATCGAGGTGAAGTCGGTGGCGCGCGATCCCGGCAGTCGCGCCAAGATCGCCGTCATCTCGCGTGATTCCTCCATCGACCCGGTCGGCGCCTGCGTCGGCATGCGTGGCAGCCGCGTGCAAGCGGTGGTCAACGAACTGCAGGGCGAGAAGATCGACATCATTCCGTGGTCGCAGGATGCCGCCACCTTCATCGTCAACGCGCTGCAGCCGGCCGAGGTCGCCAAGGTGGTGCTCGACGAGGATGCCGAGCGCATCGAGGTAGTCGTTCCCGACGAGCAGCTTTCGCTCGCCATCGGCCGCCGCGGCCAGAACGTGCGCCTCGCCTCACAGCTCACCGGCTGGGACATCGACATTCTCACCGAGCAGGAAGAATCCGAGCGCCGCCAGAAGGAATTCCAGGAGCGCTCGCAGCTCTTCATCTCGGCGCTCGATGTCGACGAGGTAGTCGGCCAGCTCCTCGCCTCGGAAGGTTTCGCCACGGTCGAGGAAATCGCTTACGTCGATATCGACG
>CAYOUO010000324.1:0-8477 GCA_964407155.1 uncultured Hyphomicrobiales bacterium
GAAGTGATCACCCATGACCAGTAGCCCGAACGCACGGTGGTAGCCGAGCAGCCGCGGCGCGAGCAGGCTCGAGCCGGCATCGGGTGTCAGGCCGAGATCGACGAACGGCGCGGCGAAGCTCGCCCACTCGCTGGCGATCACGTAGTCGCAGAGCATCAGCAGCGTGGTTCCGAACCCGAACACCGGGCCGTCGACCGCGGCGATCACCGGCTTGTCGATGATGGCGAGCGTCTTGGACAGCCGGATGACCGCCTGTCCGAAGGTGCCTTCGGCGGCAAAGTCGGCGAGTTCGCTGCGATCGTGTCCCGAGGAGAAGAGGCCGGGACTGCCCATGATCAGGATGGTGCGCACGCGCGACGAGCTTTCGCCGAACGCGATAGCGTCGGCCGCCGCCTCGCACATCGCCGATGTCAGCGCGTTTTCTTCCTCGATGCGATCGAAGCGCACCGTCTGCACGCCGTCGGCGACGTCGGTAACCAGATGATTGATCATTCCGGCGCTTACCCCCCGGCTGGCGTCGATGGATTGGCCGCGCCGATCGATCGACCCGGGCGCCTTTCGTAAGCCCTGCGGGCGGCCCGTGACAACCTCGGGAACAGGCTTCGGGAAAATATTCTGGCGCGAGGCGCGCGTTCCTTGCCTCGCGGGCGGCGGCGCGATTAAGGTCCGGGCTCCGCCACAGACGCGCGCAGCCATGCGGTCCACCAATCCCGTCTTCACCGGCCTGCCCACCACCGTTTTCGAGGTGATGTCGCGGCTCGCCATGGAGCACAAGGCGGTCAATCTCGGGCAGGGGTTCCCCGATGTCGACGGACCCGCCGACGTGAAGGCGCGCGCCGCGGCCGAACTGACGGCGGGGCTCAACCAGTACCCGCCGATGATGGGCGTGCCGGAGCTCCGCCAGACGGTCGCCGAGGTCAGCCGGCGCTTCTACGGCATGGACGTCGACTGGCAGCGCGAGGTGCTGGTGACATCCGGCGCGACCGAGGCGCTTGCCGACGCCATCACCGCGCTGATCGAGCCGGGCGACGAGGTCGTCGTCTTCGAGCCGCTCTACGACTGCTACCTGCCGCTCATCCGCCGCGCCGGCGCCGTGCCGCGTCTCGTGCGGCTGGCGCCGCCGCGCTGGGACCTCGACCGCGCGGCGCTGACGCGGGCCTTCGGTGCGAAGACGAAGGCGATCCTCATCAACAATCCGATGAACCCCGCCGGCCGCGTTTTCACGCGCGAGGAGCTGGCCTTCATCGCCGAACTCGTCGTCGCGCACGATGCCTATGCCATCGCCGACGAGGTCTACGAGCACATCCTGTTCGACGGCCGCGTCCATGTCCCGCTGATGACGCTGCCGGGTATGCGCGAGCGCACCGTGCGCATCGGCTCGGCCGGCAAGACGCTGTCGCTCACCGGCTGGAAGGTCGGCTACGTCACGGCGGCGCCGGCGCTGCTCGATCCGATCGTGAAGGCGCACCAGTTCACGACCTTCACCACGCCGCCCAATCTGCAGCGCGCCGTCGCCTACGGCCTCGCCAAGGACGACAGCTACTACCGCGACCTTGCCGGCACGCTGCAGACCAAGCGCGATCGCTTCGGCGCTGGCCTGGAGAAGCTCGGCTTCGCGGTCGTGCCCTGCCAGGGCACGTACTTCATCACCGCCGACGCCGCGCCGCTCCGCCTCAACGTCGACGACGTCAAGCTTTGCCGGCTCATGACCGTGGAAGCCGGTGTCACTGCCGTTCCAGTATCCGCGTTCTATGAGGGCGCGCCGCCACAGACGTTCGTCCGCTTCTGCTTCTCGAAGAAGGACGAGGTGCTCGATGAGGCGCTCGCCCGGCTCGGCCGCTGGCTCGCCCGATAAACGATCCGGTGCTGGCCGAGGTCACGCGTGGCGATCGCGTGGAAAGCCGGCATCGCGGCGCCGTGGCGGTGGTCGACGCGGCCGGCGGTGTCCGCGTCGCGCTCGGCGACATCGGCCAGTGCGTCTATCCGCGCTCCGCCGTGAAATCGATCCAGCAGCTGCCGCTGGTCGAGAGTGGCGCCGCGGACACGTACGGCTTCGGCAATGCGGAACTCGCGCTCGCCTGCTCATCGCATAACGGCGAGCCCCGCCATGTCGCCACCGCGCGGAGGATGCTCGCCGCCGCCGGCCGCTCGGAGGCTGACCTGGAATGCGGCGGCCATCCGCCGATGGACCGGGCGGCGGCGGATGCGCTGGTGCGCGCGGGCGAACCGTGGGGCCGCATCCACGACAACTGCTCCGGCAAGCACGCCGGCTTCATCTGTCTCGCGTGCGCGCAGGGTGCCGATCCCGCGGGCTACGTGCTGCCCGATCATCCGGCACAGCGCGCCATCACCGCCGCGCTCGGCGATGTCACCGGCGCTGATCTCGGCGAGCCGGCGGTCGACGGCTGCTCCATTCCCGCCTATGCCATCCCGCTGAAAAATCTCGCCCGCGCCTTCGCCCGCATGGTGACCGGCGCCGGCCTCGCGCCCGCCCGGGCTGTCGCTGCGCGCCGGCTGATCGCGGCCTGCACCGCCGAGCCGTTCATGATCGCCGGCACCGGCCGCTTCGATACCGACGTTCAGGCGCTCTTCGGGGCGCGGCTGTTCGTCAAGGGCGGCGCCGAGGGCGTGCATTGCGCGGCATTTCCCGACCTTGGCCTTGGCGTCGCCGTGAAGTGCGACGATGGCGCCGGCCGCGCCGCCGAGGTCGTAACGGCCGCCGTGATCGCGGCGTTCCTCGCGCCAACTGATGCCGAGCAGAGCGCGCTCCGTCCGCGCCTCCGTTCGGCGATCCTGACGCGGGCCGGCGCACCTGCGGGCGAAATACGTCCGGCGAAGGAACTGCTCGCTGCGCTTCCGGTCAGCTGACGCGGTTGCGCTCGACGAGGAGCTGCGGATAGCGCCCGGCGCCGGAGAGCGCGAGATCGCCGGTCGCGGTCTCGCCCCAGCGCATGCCGACCACCGCGCCCTTGTCGGCGCCCGAGATCATGTTGTCGCTGATCACGGCCGAGCCGGCGCCGTCGACCACCGAGACGGCGATGCCAAGTGGGGCGTTGCGGATGAGGTTCGAGGTCGCGGTCACGTCGCGGAGGTACGGGCCCCATCCAGCCTGGATGCCGAACCGCGGCGCACCGTCGATGACGTTGCCGGTGACCGCCGCGTCCGCCTCGATGGCGATGCCGATGCCGAAGCCCGGCGGATCGACCGGGTAGGGGCCGCGGCCGGTGAGGTTGCGGATCATGTTGCCGGAGACGACCGCCAGCCGCCCGCCCTCGCGGAAGTTCGAGACGCTGATGCCGGTCGCGGCGCCGTCGATGATGTTGTTCGCGATCATCGCGCCCTCGAACGCGAACTCGGAGTAGATGCCGACCTCGCCCGAGCGCGCGCAGCTGTTGCCGGTGATCTGCACGTTGTTGGAGGCGTTGGCGCGCACCGCGGTGAAGGCGCAGTCGGTGACGCGGTTGTTGGTCACCATCACGCCGTGCGCGCGGAACACGTTGATGCCGTTGCCGTTCTGGCCGGTGCCGCCGGCTGCGGCTGCGATCCGCGCCACGCGGTTGCCCGAGACGATGGTGCCGTCCTCGCCCGCCGTCCACCGGTGCACGAGGATGCCGCCGTTGCCGCAGTCCTCGACCGTGTTGTCGGTGATGGCGAGGCCGCGCGATTCCAGCACGCGAATGCCCGCGTCATGCACGTGGTTCACGCTCGTCCGGGTGATGCGTCCGGCCGAACGGTCGAGCGCGATGCCGCCGCGCGCGCTGTTGGTCACGATGCAGTTCTCGATGTTGACGCCGCTGCATTCCGAAAGGTGGAGCAGCGCCGGGATATATTCCTCGAGCGACTGGCCGGCGCCGTCGAAGACGATGTCGCGGATATCGACGATCTCGGCCTGATCGCCGGCCACCATGTGCGCGCCGCCGCCGAAGATCAGCCGCGTCGCGCCGGCAACGCCGGAGAGCCGCGTGCGCTTCGGCAGCACCAGCTCGGACACCACGAACGTGCCCGCCGGCAGGATGACCTCGCGATCCTCGGCGGAAGCCTTGTCGAGCGCGGCCTGGACGGTAGCTGCCTGGCCGCCGGCAGCCGCGGTCGGCGTGCCGGTCGCATTCAGATCAAGCGTTCCGCGCAGGTCGGACGACGCGGTCGCGCTCTGCAGCGCGGCCGCAGCGGGGCTGGCGGCGGCAATGCCCAGCGCGCCGGCGATGAAACTGCGTCTGTCCACGGCGTCCCTTTCAGACTGTCCAGGTCTGCGGAAGCCACTCAACATCCGTGCCGCGAATGTGTGCCGTTCTGGGACAGGGACCGCGGGGCGCTCGATGCCGGGGCGCGCTGAGGGGCCCACGGCAGCATTGCGAACTGGCTGGTGCGGGCGGAGGGGGTCGAACCCTCATGGGCTTGCGCCCAACGGATTTTAAGTCCGTTGCGTCTACCAGTTTCGCCACGCCCGCACGCTTCTGCTCTATATCGGGCCTCGGGTCGCCGGCAAATGAGCGCCTGGCACCAGCGCTCATCGGCTGCGGCCCGCCGCTGGCCGTCAAGGAGAAGCCACCGTTTCCATGCAGCACTTTTCTTCCAGCGGCGTCGATATCGCCTACGCCGATATCGGCGAGGGCAAGCCCATCCTCCTCATCCATGGGTTCGGCTCGAACTACGCCGTGAACTGGCAGGCGACCGGCTGGATCTCGACGCTGCTGAACGACGGCCGGCGCGTGGTGGCGATGGACGTGCGCGGCCACGGCGAGAGCGCCAAGCTTTACACGGTCGCGGACTACAAGCCCGCCGTCATGGCCGAGGATGCCGCCAACCTCATCCGCCATGTCGGCATCGCGCCGACCGATGTGATGGGCTACTCGATGGGCGGGCGCATCGCCGCGATGCTCGCCGTGCGCCATCCCGAACTCGTCCGCGCGCTCATCATCGGCGGCATGGGCAGCAACGTGGTCGAGGGGATCGGCGGCGAGGAAGCGATCGCCGCCGCGCTGGAGGCGCCGTCGCTCGACGGCATAACCAGCGATGTCGGTCGCGGCTACCGCAAGTTTGCCGAGCAGACGCGCAGCGACCGCGCGGCGCTGGCGAAATGCATCTTCGGGCAGCGCGAGCGCCTGACGGAGGCGGAGGTGCGCACCATCCGCGCCCCCACCCTGGTCGCGGTCGGCACCAGGGACGCGGTGGCCGGTTCGCCGCAGCGGCTGGCGGCGCTCATCCCCGGCGCCGAAGTGCTGGAAATCGAGGGGCGCGACCATATGCTCGCCACCGGCGACCGCCGCTTCAAGGCCGGCGTGCTGGATTTCCTTGCCCGCCACCCCTAGGTCAAACGCGGGAACGCCCGGCCGGCGATTGGATTGTTAACGCGAGAGTGCTAAGCCGCACGGGATTGGCGGCAGGTGCGCGCGCCATGGAAGTTTTTTGCGCTCCGGCAGCGGGTACGAGTTTCGCAGCGAAGGACGGCCATATGTCGCCGAAAGTCAGTGGGCAGGAAGCGCTCCGCCAGGTCGATCCGATCTGGGCGGACGTCAGGGCCGAGGCCGAGCGCATCGTCGCCGCGGACCCCGCGATCGCGAGCTTCGTCTACGCCACCATTCTGAATCACGAGCGGCTGGAGGATGCGGTCGTCCATCGCGTCGCCCAGCGGCTCGATACCGCCGTCGTCAGCGCCGAAGCGATCCGCACCGCCTATAACGAGGCCCTCGCGGGGCAGCCCGACCTCGGCGAGATGATGCGGTGCGACATCGCCGCCGTGTACGACCGCGATCCCGCCTGCGACCGGCGCATCGAGCCCGTCCTCTACTTCAAGGGCTTCCACGCCATCCAGACGCATCGGCTGGCGCACTGGCTGTGGAACCGCGGCCGCCGCGACTTCGCGCTCTATCTGCAGTCGCGCTCGTCGGCGATCTTTCAGACCGACATCAGCCCGGCCGCTCCGATGGGTCGCGGCATCTTTCTGGATCACGCCACCGGTCTCGTCGTCGGCCGCACCTCCGTCATCGAGGACAACGTCTCGATACTCCAGGAGGTTACGCTCGGCGGCACCGGCAAGGAGAAGGGCGACCGCCATCCCAAGATTCGCCGCGGCGTTCTGATCGGCGCCGGCGCCAAGATTCTTGGCAACATCGAAATCGGCGAAGGTGCCAAGGTGGCTGCCGGCTCGGTGGTGCTTCATTCGGTTCTGCCGTATACGACTGTCGCCGGCGTGCCGGCGCGGGTCGTGGGCACGATCGGACCCCATGCTGGCGCCGCCCAGGTCATGGACCAGACCTTCGAGAGCGGCTGAGACAGCACAAGGGGCTAGATCGTGGATCGAAAAGAGATCCAGAAACTCGAGACGTTCTTTCGCAAGCGCTTCAACATGCCGGCGATGCAGGTCCGGCAGCGCCCGCAGAAGAGCGATTCCGCCGAGCTCTACATCGGCGACGAGTTCGTGGGCGTGATCTATCGCGACGACGAGGACGGCGACCTCTCGTACAATTTCACGATGGCCATCCTCGACATCGATCTCGAGGAATAGCGTCAGCGCACCAGAACGTTCGCGGCCAGCCGGCGCATCCCGGCCTCGATCTGCTGCCAGTGGCCGAGCAGGCTGCGGTCGAAGCGGAACAGGATCGTGAGATCGCCGCCGAAATTGATGTCGCGCAGGCAGGTCGACGGCACCTCCGGCGTCTCGGCCGCCTGGCATCGCGCCACGAACGGCTGCGGCGCCGAGGGCACGAAGTAGACGACATCGCCGTCAAATCCCGATCCGGGCGCGAGCGTCCGTCCGACCAGGCCGGCCGGTGCCGGCAGAGGTTTGCCGGCGAAAAGCCGCGCATACACCGTGTCGAGCCGCGCCGTCGCGTCGAGCGGCGCGAGCTGCCTGCCGATGGTCGCATAGATGACCGGCGAGCGCGGATCGCCGCGGGTGAAGTCCGCCGCCGTCTGCTCGCTGTAGCCGTCGAAGTCGGGCCAGTGCAGAACGAGGTCGATCTGGTCAAACGCACCGCCGGCCCGCACCGCCGCCGAGCGCAGCATGTTGCTGGGCACCACCAGGCTGTGGCCCGCGACCGTCAGCTCCACCGGCCGTCGCTCGCTGACCAGATCGAGCGCGCCCTGCGGCTGGGTGGACCAGTAGATCCAGGCGCCGCCTGCGATGATCACCAGAGCGGCGGCCAGCCAGACCGCGGTGCGCCGGCGCTTCGTGCCCGGCTGTATCTTGTGGGCACGGTCGCCGCGCGCGACGGGGGACTTGTGTCTTAACGAGACATCAACCATTCTGGGGCGCCACCAAGGGATGCTCGAAGCACAGCGATTTCAGGTGCTTATCGGCGCGAATCAAACTGCTTTCTAACGGTACGCGGGTTGCACTGCGATCTCAACGGGGCGTGTATCAGTGCCCGCCTGGGACAAGTGGTGGGGAGTGTGCGGTGTTGCGTGACGGATTTCTGATGCTCTATTGCGGGGCCGTCGGCTTTGTCGCGGCGGGGATCTCCGCCAGCTTCTTCAAGATGGTCACCAGCGAGCCGGCGCGCTTCGCGATGCTCGGCCAGGGCTGGATCGCGACCGTGGCGACCTTTCTTTTCTGCGCGATCAGCGGTCCGGCCATCGTCATGGACCTCGTCGTGAAGAATCGCGTCTCCAGCCGCGAGGCAGTCGGCGCCATCGTGGCGGGAGTCACGGTCATTCTGCTGTGGAGCGTGTGCTCGGGTATCCTCGTGCTCGATCTCGTGCTTCAGTTGCGCAGTACGCTGACCTGAAGCGGCGTTTCTGCGAGGTCCCGATGCCAATCTACGCGCTTGATCACATGGCCCCCGAGCTTCCGCCGCAGGGCGAATGGTGGCTCGCGCCCGACGCCACGCTCATCGGCAAGGTGAGGCTCGCGGCCGGCGTCGGCATCTGGTTCGGCGCCGTGCTCCGCGGCGACAACGAGCCGATCGTGGTCGGCCGCGACAGCAACCTCCAGGAACACGTCATGGTGCACACCGATCCGGCGTTTCCGGCCACCATCGGTGCCGGCTGCACCATCGGCCACCGCGCCATCGTTCATGGCGCAACGCTGGGCGACAACGTGCTCGTCGGGATGGGGGCGATCGTGCTCAACGGCGCGCGCGTCGGCAACGACTGCCTGATCGGAGCGGGAACGCTCGTTCCCGAGGGGCGGGAAATTCCCGCCGGCTCGCTCGTCGTCGGCGTGCCGGGAAAGGTCGTGCGCTCGCTCACCATCGACGAGATCGAGCGCAATCGGAAATCGGCCGCCAACTACGTCCGCAACTGGCGCCGCTTCGCGTCCGGCCTCAGCGCGCCGCTCGGCGTGCGCTAGTCGCGGAAACTCCCGGCCCTGAAAAAAAGTGAGCCGGCCCCGGGGCGGGGGCCGGCTCTCAAGGACCTGATCTTGGGACGGGGGGTGGGACGCGACCAGGTCCAGGTTCCTTGAACGTTTTTCCGAATTCGTTTTGCGCTTCTGCGGCGCTTTAAGGCGAAACACTCCCGACCATGACCGTGCGGGC
>CAYOUO010000325.1:0-2814 GCA_964407155.1 uncultured Hyphomicrobiales bacterium
ATCAGATTGAGATCGGCATCCCGATCGTAATAGACGCGCATGAGCGTTCCCTCTGGCAAATAGCGCTCCGCGGCCGGGTTCGGTCGCAGGCTCACAAGTGTTGCAAAAGCGGCGCGGTTCTACCGGGATATCGCTCGGCCGGCAATGCCGCTCCCGTTGGCGCTCGGGAGGCTCAACCCACCCCAAGCGCCTCCCAGCCAAATACCAGCAGCGGTCGGGCCCGGGCAGCGAAGTCGACGATCTTGGCCGCGAGCTTCGGCGATCCTACCAGCTTGTCGGAGAGCGGCTCCTCCACGATGAAAGACTTCAGTCGCAGCGCGCCATCGACAGACGAGCCCTTGAACGCTTCGAAACCGCGCGGAACCCGTGTGAGCTGCGTTTCCGTACCCAGCGGCAGGCCGGCGTTCGCCAGCTTCGCCTCCAATGCGGCGAACTTTTTGTGATCGGCCGAAATGAACTTCCGCAGACGAGCGAGGTCAGCCGGCTCCGGCATATGAAACCCGGCAGCGACAAATGATGCTTGGGGCTCGATGTGAACGTAGAGAAGACCGGGCTCGTTCTTGGATCCCGACCTCGTCATCACGGCGCCGCAGTGTGTCTTGTATGGGCTCTTGTTTTTCGAGAAACGCACATCGCGGTGAATCCGGAAAATCGACCGCCGGCCATCCGCCTTCAGCGGAACCCGCTTTGCGACGAACGCCGCGCTCAACTCATCCAGCAGCACCGTCATCGGCTCAAGCAGTTCGCTCTCGTAGAGCGTCCGATTTTCGTCGAACCAGGGCTTGCTCTGATGGAACTTCAGCGCCGTCAGAAAAGGTAGCGCCTTGTCGCCAAATCCGGTGAAGCGCGGCATCCGCTGCTCCCTCAGTCGATGAGCGTCTCGCCGCTGATTATATCGCGATAGCGCCCCTTGCGCAGCCGCGCCACGATGCGCAGCGACAGGTTTTCGGCGACATGCGGCATCGACTTGTGCAGCGCCTCAACCGTGCGCTCGAGCCGAAGGATTTCATTGTCGCCATTCGTGCGGAAAAACAGATCGAAAAACGTGATGTCGAATAGTGACGACGGCGTGTAGTCGATTTCCTTGCCGTAGCCGCCGACCCAGATGAGACGGCTGTCGATCTCCTGGCCGCGAATGCGGGCCGGCCGCAGCAGTTCGACGAGATTGTACTCGTCGCCAAACTTGCACGAGCCGAACAGTACGCCCTTCAGCCGGCGATGCTTGCGGTTCACCTCCACGAAGGTGTTGCGAAGGAACGTGCGCGACAGAGCGGAGCCGTCCGGCGCCTCGATCTTCGTGAAATCCCCATGGGCAGCGACATAGAGAAAGTCGATGTCGCCGCCGGCCATGACAAAGCGCACGGCATCGCGAAATGATACCGCGCCAACGAAGCGCTCGTACGTGAATGCGTCGGAGCGGTCTTTCAGCGCATAGGAGAGAAACTCGAACAACGGCCGGACCGTATGGTGGCGCTCGTCGAACCACCGCGTTTCCAGAACGCCAAGCCCGAGATGCCGTGACGAAGCCACCCCGCCGTCCTCTAATCCTGATGGCGGAGCCCTCAGCGCCTGGGACGGGACCAACCCGAAGCGCCCGCGGCCCACCGCGAAAAATGGTAATATTGCTGAGTTTTATCAGCTATTTAGCTACCCGAAATCCGGCGGCGATTCAAGCAACCATAGGCCGCTCGGGCCAATGGCCGCACCCGCTGAGCCTCAGGCATCGGCGGAAATTCCCTGTGCCAAAATGGCCTTATCGCGAGCGCGAAGGCTTTGCGCCACGGGCAATCGCGGCCACACCCGTGCGGCAAATCTCGACCAGCCCCAACGGCGCCATAACCGCCACGAACTCGTCCACCTTGGTGGTGCTGCCGGTCACCTGGAAGACGAAGTGCTTCGCCGTCGCGTCCACCACCGTGGCTTCATAGGCGTCGGCAAGCTGGAGAGCCGCAACACGGTCCTGTCCGTCTCCTGCAACTTTAACGAGAGCGAGCTCGCGCTCGAGCGGGCGGCTCGTCCGCGTGAGATCGGTTACCGAATGGACCGGCACGAGCCGCTCGAGTTGATGCCGGATTTGCGTCAGCACCATCGGCGTACCGGTGGTCACGATAGTAATACGCGAGACATGCGCGGCATGCTCCGTCTCGGAAACGGTGAGACTCTCGATGTTGTAGCCACGGCCGGAGAAAAGACCAATGACGCGCGCGAGCACACCCGGCTCGTTGTCGACCAGGACCGACAGCGTGTGGCGCTCCTGCCGGTCGTGCCGCTCCTCGATAAAGTAAGCGGAGGCCGGCTGAGGAAGAGCCGCCGGCAGATTCGCCGCCGGCTTCGCGTCTTCAGATTTCGTGGTCGTGCGCTTCATCAGACGAGAACCTTCCCAGACTTGTCGATGACGTTGCCGATCCCTTCCGGCGACACTGCATCGCCGAGCAACATCTCGTTGTGAGCTTTGCCCGAGGGAATCATCGGCAGGCAATTTGCCAATGCCGCGACCCGACAGTCGAACAGCACAGGCTTCCTGACCGCGATCATTTCCTCGATCGCGGCATCGAGCTCATGCGGTTTCTGCACCCGCATGCCGACGGCGCCGTATGCTTCGGCCAGCTTCACGAAATCGGGCAACGATTCCATGTACGAATGCGACAGCCGATTGCCGTGCAGCAGCTCCTGCCATTGGCGCACCATGCCCATGTACTGGTTGTTCAGGATGAAGATCTTGATCGGCAGGTCGTGCTGAACGGCCGTCGACATCTCCTGCATGGTCATCAGCACGGAAGCATCGCCGGCAATATCGATCACCAGGCTGCCGGG
>CAYOUO010000326.1:0-2681 GCA_964407155.1 uncultured Hyphomicrobiales bacterium
CGGCCCGGCGGCGGAGCCGGGATTGGTGCGCACCGCGAACGAAACCTCATCGATGCCCTCGTCGCCACGGCTGGAAGGATCGCTATCCTGGACCACGAGGAACGCAGCGCGCTCGAGCTTGAGCGCAGGCAGTTCCGCGGCCACTGCCTTTTCAAGACGGCGAGCGGCCTTGCGGCGCGCGTCCGACAGGCGGCCGGCAGCGGCATCGTAGCGGTCGCGCGCGCTCGCCGCTTCCGCTTCCAGCCGGGCGAGCGATTCCTCGCCCGATTCCAACGCCGCGAGATCGGCCGCCATGCGGGCGGCCAGCGCCGGCAGATCGGCGACGGTGACGTTGTGCTTGCGGGCGGCGGCGCGGAGAGCAAATAGGCGCTCCTCGGCGCGTTCGAGATCGCGCGGATCGAACGCAGTCGCGGTGAGCGCTCCCTCCAGCGCCTGCCCGGCTTCCTCCAGCGCCTGCAGCGCCCGGTCGAGGGCCGAAATCGTGCCGGACAGAAGCCCGTCGGCTGCGGCGGCCTTGCGTTCGAGACGGCGCACGAGGCTCGCCAGCGTCGGTATCGGCGATGCTGAACCCACGACGGTTTCGTGCGCCTCGGCGATATCCGCGGCGACCTTCTCGGCCCGCATCATGGCGGCGCGGCGCTCGGCCAGCGCCTCCTCCTCGCCCGGTTGCGGCGCCAGCACGGAGAGTTCATCGGCGCTCGCGCTGAGATAGTCCGCCTCGGCGCGGGCGGCGGCGATGCGTGCCCTCAGAGCCGCCACAGCGCCTTCGGTCTCGCGCCACGCCGCGTGCGCGGCGCCGACCTTGCCCACCTCGCCGGCAAGGCCGCCGAAGGCATCGAGCAGCGCGCGGTGGGCGGTGGCGGCGATCAGGGCGCGGTCGTCATGCTGGCCGTGGATTTCAACCAGCGCCGCCCCGACCTGGCGAAGCAGCGCGATCGAAACCGGCTGGTCGTTGACCAACGCGCGGCTCCTGCCATCGGCGGCCTGCACCCGCCGCAGAATGAGATCGCCCTCCGCGTCGAGCCCGCTGTCGCGCAGCAGCCGCCGTGCCGGGTGATCGTCCTCGACGGCGAAGATCGCGGTGACGTCGCCCTGCGGCGCGCCGACGCGCACCAGCGCGGCATCGCCGCGGGCGCCGAGCGCGAAGGAGAGAGCATCAAGCAGGATGGATTTGCCGGCGCCGGTCTCGCCGGTCAGCACCGTCATCCCCGACTGGAAATCGACGGCGAGGCGATCGATGATGACGATGTCGCGGATCGCAAGAGCGGCCAGCACGACGCCGAGGCTAGCCGGTGGCGGGCTTGGCGAACAGCTTGCTGAGCCAGGACTTCTTGTTTTCGTTCGGCTTCAGCCCGCCCGTCTGCAGCAGGTTGTACGCATCCTTGTACCACTGGCTGTCGGGGAAATTGTGCCCGAGAATGGCGGCGGCGGTCTGGGCATCGTCGGTAAGGCCGAGCGACATGTCCGCCTCGGTGATGCGCTCCAGCGCCTCCTCGGCATGGCGCGTATCCTGATAATCCGTCAGCACGCTCTTGAAGCGGTTGAGCGCCGAAAGATAGTCGCGCTGCTCGAGATAATAGCGGCCGATCTGCATTTCCTTGCCGGCGAGCTGGTCGCGCGCGACGATGATCTTGTTGCGGGCGTCGTCGGCGTACTCGCTGTCGGGATAGCGATCGACGATGGTCTGCAGCGACGCGATCGCTCTTTTGGTAGCGTCCTGGTCGCGGGTCACGTCGGGGATCTGGTGGAAATAGGATGAACCGATCAGGTATTGCGCGTAGGCGGCGTCGGGGCTGCCGGGATAAAGCGTGAGATAGCGGTTGGCGGTGGACACCGTGTCGTCGAACTGTCCGCGCCGGTAACTGGCGAAGGCCGACATCAGAAGCGACTTGCGCGCGTATTCCGAATACGGGTGCTGCTGGTCGACCTGGTTGAACGAGTCGACCGCGTTCTTCATCTTGCCGGAGTTCAGGTTGGCGAGACCCTCGTTGTAAAGCTCGCCCGCCGGCTTGTCGTTGGCGAAAGCGTCGACGGGGGCATCGGTCTTGGCGCTATGGCAGGCGGAGAGCGCCAGCGCCGCAGCCATCATCAGGCCCGCGCCCATCCCAATGCGACCCATCGATCTCATCCTGCTTGCGCTCAAGGTCCGCCCGCTCGAAGGCCGCTTCATCGCGAAGCTCCTTCGCCTTTTCTGTCGTAAGAACCGATGCCCTGTGTAGCCGAAAGGCACTATCCCCGCCAAGGCGAGTGGCAGGGATTTGGCGCGAATTTGTGGCGGATAACCGTGCCGCGCCCGCGGCACCGGGACGTCAGGACGCTTCCGGTCCGTAAGCGGCAGCGGCAAGCGGCACGCCGGCGACGGGAGCTGCCTCGCTCCGCACGGCCTCGCGGCGTGGCGCCTCGGTCATCTCCCAGGCCTCGGCGTCGGCAAACAATGCTTCCAGCGCCCTGAAGTTGAGGCGATGGCCGCCGCGGTACGACCGGTAACGGCCGAGAATCGGCGCCCCCGCGAGCGCGAGATCGCCCACCGCATCGAGCAGCTTGTGACGGGCGAATTCGTCGGCGAAACGCAGCCCCTCGGGATTGATGACACGATCGTCGCCGACGACCACGGCGTTTTCGAGCGAGGCACCGAGCGCAAGACCGCGCGCCCATAGCTGCTCGACCTCGGCGAGGAAGCC
>CAYOUO010000327.1:0-3753 GCA_964407155.1 uncultured Hyphomicrobiales bacterium
CCAGCTCGCCGTCGAGTGGCGCGCGGATCGTGCCGGACGCGAGAAACGACAGCGCATTGCCGGAGACGGCGATCAGCCCCCACCCCGTGCGGCGCAGCCCCGGGTCGATGCCCACGATGCGAATCGGGCCTTGTGTCATGATCTACCGGTTAGCCCGCCCGAAGACGTAGCGCCACAAATCGCGATCTCGCGGCGCATGTTGACCGGCCGCAGCAAAGACGGGACAAGATGAACAAACCTCAAATGCGGAGGCAACGGCCCGTCTTGCGTCATCCTGCAATCGCGGTAGGCGCCGGTGCCCGCTGACCAGCGGGAGCTCGTTGACGCGCTCCAGGCCGTTGCCCGCGGCGATCGCCGAGCTTTCCGCCTGATCTATGAGCGCACCGCGCCGAAACTCACGGCCGCTGCCCGCCGTATTCTCGGAAGGAGTTCGGCTGTGGAGGAAGCGGTGCAGGAAGCCTACGTGCGCATCTGGCGCCACGCAGAGGCCTTCGATCCCGGCGTGGCTTCGCCGATCGCCTGGATGACGACCATCGCCCGCCATGCCGCCATCGATGTCGTGCGCAGCGGGCCCGAGCGCGTTTCAGCGGCATCGGGCGAAATCGATGCCGATATCCTCGACGGTCTTGCGGCGTCCGGCGATTCCACCGCAGATCCGCTGGCGAGCGCCCGCCTGTCGGGCTGTCTCGGCGGGCTCGATGCGGATCGCCGCACGATGGTGCTTCTCGCCTATTGTAACGGCTGGAGCCGGGAGGAGCTGGCGCAGCGTTTCGACCGCCCGGTCGCGACGATCAAGACGTTACTCAGGCGAAGCCTGATTGCATTGAAGGAATGCCTCGGTGGCAGCGGACGCTGACGATATCAACGCCTTGGCCGGCGAATATGTGCTGGGCACGCTCGACGCGGCCGAGCGCCGCGCGGCAGAGCTGCGCCTGTCGTCGGACGCCGCCTTCCGCAGCGCCGTCGCGGCATGGGAAAACCGCCTGCAGCCGCTCTCCGACACGGCGCGACCGGAACCGCCGTCGCGCGACCTCTTCGCCGAGATCATGGCGCGGCTCGCCGACGACATCGGTCGCGGCGGCAACGTCGAGGTGGCGTCGCTCCGCCGCCGCGTCGCGCGCTGGCGGCTGGCGACCGCGATCGCGACGGCCGCCGCCGCGGTCCTCCTCGTCGTCGCGCTGAGCGGAAAGCCGACGCCGGAAAAATATGTCGCGACGTTGACGCCGCAGGGCGGCGCGCCCGGCTTCGTCCTGACCGTCGACACGGTCAGGCATACGCTGACGGTGAGCCGCATCACGGACGCCGCGCCCGCCGGCAAGAGCTACGAACTCTGGGCGATCGAGCCCGGTGCGAAACCACGGTCGCTGGGTGTGGTCACCAAAGCGAACTACCAGCGCCCGCTCGACGTGCCCGCCGACAACCTCACGCTGGCAGTCAGCGTGGAGCCCGAGGGCGGCTCGCCGACCGATGCTCCGACGGGGCCGGTCGTGTTCTCCGGTGCGCTGGTCAAGCAGTAGGCAGCGGTCGCGTTCTGCATCGCTCAAAAAGAGAGGCCGACGGATTTTCCGCCGGCCTCGTGCGCTTCGCGTGACGTGCAGGCGCAACTACATCTTCGGCAGAAGCACCGCATCGACCACGTGGATGACGCCGTTCGACTGCTTCACGTCGGCGATGGTGACGTCGGCGGTGCCACCGGCTTCGTCGGTGACCGTCAGCTTCTTGCCGTCCGTCTTCAGCCACAGCTTGCAGCCGCCGACGGTCGTGACCTCGTGCGTTCCGCCGTCGTCCTTCACCATCTTCATGGCGGTCTTCGACGAGACATCGCCGGCCACCACGTGACAGGTGAGGATCTTGACGAGCTGAGCCTTGTTTTCCGGCTTGAGCAGATTGTCCACCGTGCCGGCGGGAAGCTTCGCGAACGCTTCGTTGGTCGGGGCGAACACGGTGAACGGTCCCTTGCCTTCAAGGGTTTCCACGAGGCCGGCGGCTTTCACCGCGGCCACGAGCGTCGTGTGATCCTTCGAGTGCATCGCGTTCTCGATGATGTTCTTGCTGGCGTACATCGGAGCACCGCCAACCATCGGGTCCGCGGCAAACGATGCGGCAGGCAGCGCGAAAGCCGAGCCGGCGGCGATCGCGGCAACGACGGCGAGACGGGAGAGTGACTTGATACCCATGCGGAATCCTCCTGGAGTGGTCCGTTCCCTCGTCCGGGAACGGCATCAGCTACGGAGGGGCGGCCCAAATGGTTTCACGCAAAAATCTCGCGCGACGGGCGCCGCGTGTGATGCGGGTCACAGATGAGCCGAGCCGCCTTCTGCCAAACAGCGGAAGGTCTTCGTACCTCGTGGAGGAAAGCAATGCGGCAAGCGGCTCTGATTAGCCTTCTCATCCTCGCCGGATCATTCGCTCCGGCGACGGCCGATGAACTGAACCTGCCGGCCCGCAAGGCCGGCCTCTGGCAGATGTCGATGGCCGTTGCCGGATTCCCGATGGTGACCAAACAGTGCGTCGACGCGGCAACCGACAAGGCGATGATGCAAAAATCGTTCGCCCGGAATGCCGACAAGTGCTCCGAGTTCACCAGCGCGCGCAAAGGCACCACGATCACCGTCGACGCGACCTGCTCGCTCGCCGGCGGCGCGGTCGCCAGGACTCATGCCGTGATCAGCGGCGACTTCCAGTCCGAGTACGCCGTCGACGCCACGACCGACATGACCGGCGGCCCGGCACAGGTGCCCAGGCACTCCGAGATCAGACAGGACGTGAAGTGGCTGGGCGCATGTCCCGCCAACATGAAGCCCGGCGACATCGAGATGCCGCACCTGCCGGCCGGCATGATGAACCTCAAGCAGCTTCAGATGCTCAAACAGTCGGGCGGCTGAAAGACCCCAGCTCAGGCGGCGGCGAGCTTGGCCATCACTGCGTCGGGGATCTCGTAGTTGGCGTATATTTCCTGGACGTCGTCGTCGTCCTCGAGGGCGGCGACGAGCTTCAGCATCGTGACCGCCTTGTCCTCGTCCAGGCTGGTGGTGGTCTGCGGCCGCCAGACGGCCTTGACCGTCTCGGCCTCGCCGAGCGCGGCCTCGAGGTTCCTGGCGACTTCGCCCATGCTTTCGAACGTGGTGGTGATGACGTGGCCGTTCTCGTCGCTGACGACATCGTCGGCGCCGGCATCGATCGCCGCCTCCAGCACCTTGTCGGCGCTGCCCGCTTCCGGCTTGTAGTGAATCTGGCCGACCCGATCGAACATGAAGGCGACCGAACCGCTTTCGCCGAGCGCCCCGCCGTTCTTCGTGAGGTACGAGCGGACCGCACCGGCCGTGCGGTTGCGGTTGTCGGTGAGCGCCTCGACGATCATGGCGACGCCGCCCGGGCCGTAGCCCTCGTAGCGCACCGCTTCGTAGTTCTCGCCGCCGGCGCCGAGCGCCTTCTTGATGGCGCGCTCGATGTTGTCCTTCGGCATGTTCTCGGCGCGCGCGTTGATGATGGCCAGCCTGAGACGGGCGTTCATGGCGGGGTCGGGCGCACCGAGCTTGGCGGCGACGGTGATTTCGCGCGCGAGCTTGGAGAACAGCTTGGAGCGCCGCGCATCGGCAGCGCCCTTCTTGTGCATGATGTTCTTGAACTGGGAATGACCGGCCATGACCGACAACGCTGGTTGAATGCCGGCGCGTATATAGGCCGGCCTCATCAAAAAGGAAATATCGTCAGGCCGCGGCGACGGCGACGTTGGCGAGGACGGCGTCGATG
>CAYOUO010000328.1:0-3246 GCA_964407155.1 uncultured Hyphomicrobiales bacterium
GAGGAGCGCCGCCTCGTCCTTCCGGCCGAGGCTACTGGCGCGCCCCCCATCGCAGATGGCGTCATTATAGCGCGCGATCTTGTCAACACCGGCGCCAACGATCTCGGTCACGCCGAACTCGCCGCGGCCGCGCGCCCACTCGCGTCGCGTCAAGGCGCGAGCGTGCGCGAGATAGGCGGCGATGCGCTCACCGCCGCAAATTTCCCGGTGATTCACGCCGTGGGCCGTGCCGCAACGGCTGCTCGCGCGCCGCGCCTCATCGACCTCACGTGGGGCGATGCCGCGCACCCGAAGGTCACGCTGGTCGGCAAGGGCGTGTGCTTCGATACCGGCGGTCTCGACATCAAGCCGTCGTCCGGCATGCTTCTGATGAAGAAGGACATGGGCGGCGCCGCCAATGCGCTCGGGCTTGCCCACATGATCATGGACGCCGGCCTTGCGGTGCGGCTGCGCGTGCTCGTTCCCGCCGTCGAGAACGCCATCTCCGCCGATGCGTTTCGCCCCGGCGATGTGTTGCGCGCCCGCAGCGGCCTCACGGTCGAGATCGGCAACACCGATGCGGAGGGCCGTCTCGTGCTCGCCGATGCGCTGGCGCTCGCCGCGGAAGAGGCGCCGGCGCTGCTGGTCGATCTCGCCACGCTCACCGGCGCCGCGCGCACGGCGCTCGGCCCCGAGGTCGTGCCGGTCTACAGCCGTCACGATGCGCTGGCCGCCGATGTCGTCCGGCACGGCGAGCGCCTCGCGGATCCACTTTGGCGCCTGCCGCTCTGGCAGCCTTACATGGCGATGCTCGATTCGAAGATCGCCGACATCAACAATGCCGGCCACTCGCCCTTCGCCGGTTCGATCACCGCCGCGCTCTTCCTGTCGCGCTTCGTGCCCGATGCGGTGCCCTGGCTGCACGCCGACATCTACGCCTGGAACCCGTCGACCAAGCCCGGCAAGCCCGAAGGCGGTGAGGCGCAGGCTATCCGCGCCCTGTTCGCCTATCTGGCGGATCGTTATCCCGCTTGATTCAAGGGGCATGGCCGTAAATAATTCGGATCCGAAACGAACCGGATCGGGTTATGGGCCGATGGGCAATGCCGATTGAGCTGCGTCCCAGCCAGGCATTGAAGCTGTGGGAGGATGTCGTCTTCGCGCTGGTGCGTGACGGCGAGCAGGACCTGACGTTGCGCCAGATGGCCGTGCTGCTCACCGTCTATCTCGAGCCGCCGCCGCATACCGTGCGCGGCCTCGCCGGCAAGCTCGGCGTCACCAAGCCGGTCGTGACCCGTGCACTCGATACCATGGGCCGCCTCGGCCTCGTCGCGCGCCGTCGCGACGATGTCGATCGCCGCAACGTGCTCGTGCAGCGCACCGTCATGGGTGCTCTCGCCGTCGAACGCCTCGGCGATATCATTCTCGCCAATCACCGCAACCTGCCACTCTGATGGCCGCGCTCTTCCGATGAACGATCTCGACCCGCGCACCAATGCCTTCCGTCCCGACCTCGCCGATATCCGCCTGCGAGGCAGGGTGGCCGCGCGCCGTTTCGTCGCGGGCAGGCGGCATCACGTCGTCGCGCCATCGGCGCCGCTCCGCCGCGGCGCTGCCGCCGATGCGCCATTGGAAACGGAGATGCTGCGCGGCGAAATCTTCGCGGTCTTCGAAACGACGCCCGATGCTGTCGCGTGGGGTCAGCTCGAGACCGATGGCTACGTCGGCTATGCACCGGCCGCGGCTCTGTCCGCGGCAGAAACACCGGGGCCGACGCATCGCGTGACTGCCGTGCGCGCGTTCGCCTTCCCGGTCCCGGATATGCGGGTCCCGCCGCTGTTCGCGCTGCCATTCGGCGCACTGGTTGCCATCGACGAGGCCGCCGAGACCCGCGGCATCCCGTATGCGCGCCTTGCGGGCGGCGAGGGCTGGCTCGGCGCGGTTGCTCTGGCGCCGGTGAGCGCCGCGCCTGCGGCCGACTACGTCGCCATCGCCGAGCGTTTCCTCAACGTGCCCTATCTCTGGGGCGGCCGCACCAGCCTCGGCGTCGATTGCTCGGCGCTGGTCCAGCTCGCGCTCGCTGCCACGGGAAAATCGGCGCCGCGCGACAGCGATCTGCAGGAAGAGACGCTGGGCGAACGTCGCGATGGCATGGCCGGCGCGCGGCGCGGCGACCTGCTGTTCTGGCCCGGCCATGTCGCCATCCTCCGCGACGCCGAATCGATCGTGCATGCCAGCGGCACGTTCATGGCGGTCGTCGTCGAGCCGCTCGGCCCCGCGCTCGCGCGCATGGGGCCGCCACGCGCGGTGCGTCGGCCCTGAAGCAACGTCAGGAAAAAGTGGAATCCGCTTTTCCGTCAGCCATTGCGGCAAGCTCTAGTATCCAGCCGCGCGGTCGATCGTGTTGGTGAGCGGCGCGCCCGCCTCGAACGCCTTGATCTGCGTGACGATGGCCTCCGCCAGTGGGGCGGGGTCGCTCCATGCCGCGACGTGCGGCGTCAGGATCGTATCCTCGCGGCTCCACAGCGGGCTCGCGGCATCGAGCGGCTCCTGCTCGAACACGTCGAGGCTTGCGCCAATCAGGGTGCGACTCTCCAGCGCCGCCACAATGTCGGCCTCGACCTGCGAGCCGCCGCGCCCGGCGTTGATCAGCACCGGCCCGCCGAGCGCGCCGTCGTGCGCGAGCTTCTCGAACAGCGGCATGGCGAGCAGTCCGCGCGTCTCCGCCGTCAGCGGCAGGAGCGAAACCAGAATGTCGGTGCGCCCGAGGAATGCGTCGAGCTCCGCTTCGCCGTGATAGGTCCGCACACCCGCCACGTCACCCTGCCCGCGCCGCCATCCCGCCACCTGATAGCCAAGCCGCGACAGCACCGCCGCGGCGTCCCGGCCGAGCACGCCGAGCCCCATGATGCCGATGCGGATGTCGGCCGCCGCCGGCACCTCCAGCTCGCGCCAGCGCCGCGCCCGTTGCTGCGCGTCGTACGCGCGCTGCCGCCGGTGATGCATGAGCACCTGCAGCGTCACCCACTCCGTCATGCGCTGCGTCAGGTCGGGATTGACCACGCGCACGATCGGCACGGCGGGCAGGTCGTCGCGAAACACCAGGTGGTCGACCCCGGCGCCCAGCGAACCGATCGCGCGGAGAGTGGGACACCTTGCCAGCATCCCCGCCGGCGGTTACCCCCCCACCGCAGAGCCGCCGCCGGCGCGGCCCGGCCCGGCGGGCGGCTCCAACACCGGCCGCTGCGGATCGGCCGCGCGCACGCG
>CAYOUO010000329.1:0-2660 GCA_964407155.1 uncultured Hyphomicrobiales bacterium
GTTAAGTGGAAAGGCTCGCGCAACCGTTCCCAACCCCGTCATTCCGGCGAAGGCCGGAATCCAGGATCATTCGCAGAGCCCTCATCCATGAAGTGCCACCACCAGCCCCATATGCGGGCGCACTTCATCTGGACCCCGGCCTTCGCCGGGGTGACGGTCGCGGATCGGGCCGGCGCTTCGAGCTTCGTCATTCCGGCCCCGGGGTCCGGCCGCTGGCCGGCCCGAGCGTAAACTCCAGCCGGAATCCAGAACATTCGCGACGCTCATCCCCTACCCGCTCATTCCCTCGAAAGCGGGAATCCAGCCGACGGTTCAGCAGGAGTGGACAAGAAATGGAGCGACTATCCGGACACTTCGCGGCCTACGCGCACCGATGCTTGGATCCCTGCTTTCGCAGGGGTGAACGGAACTGGAAAGCACGGCGGATCACGCCTTCGGCTGCCCGCCTACGACGCCGCGATGGACCCCGGCTCCGGCGACCCAATAGTCACCCGGCGGATACCAGCGTCCCGCAATGTGCCGTCTTCCCGTCGGCGCGGGATGCGTTAGGTGATCTCCGCACCTGTCTTCTCCACGATAACGAAGGGAACGCGGACGTGAGCAAATTTTCGGGCGCCACCATCGGGGTCACCGGCGCAAGCGGCAACCTCGGCCGCCATGTCGTGCAGCATCTCCAGGCATCGGGCGCCAAGCGCATCGTCGCCATCAGCCGCAGCCCCGACAAGCTGCACGACCTCGCCAGCCCCAACGTCGAGTTTCGCAGCGGCTCGTTCGACGAGCCTGCCGGCCTCGCCGCCGCCTTCGCCGGCATCGAGCGCCTGCTCATCATCTCCACCGCCGATGTTCTTGGGCGCATGCGGCAGCAGATCAACGCCGCGGAGGCTGCCGTCAAAGCCGGGGTCAAGCACATCGCCTACACCAGCATCGTCAGCCCCTACCCCGACACCGATCATGCCGCGGCAATCCCGAACTCGCATTACTGGACCGAGACGACGATCGCCGCGAGCGGCGTCGATTTCTCGCTGCTGCGCAACAATCTCTACACCGACTTCCTCATCCCCGCCGCGCAGCACGCGATCGCGACCGGCGCGCTCTATCATGCCACCGGCAACGGCCGCCGCGCCTTCGTGACGCGCGAGGATTGCGCCGCCGCGGCTGCCGCGGCGCTCCTCAATGCCGAGGGCAAGCACGTCTACGACATCGGCGGGCAGGACGCGCTCAGCGCGGAGGACCTCGCTGCGCTGCTCACCACGATCTCCGGCCGCGCGGTGAATGCCGTGAACGTCTCGCCGGAGGCCCTGCGGAGCGGTCTCACGCAGGCCGGCGTGCCCGAGGTGATGGCCGGCGCCCTCACCCGCTTCGACGTCGATGCGAGCAAGGGCTACCTCGGCATCGTCTCCGGCGATTTCGACCGGCTCGTCCGCCGCAAGCCGCGCTCGGTCGCGGATTTCCTCACCGTCCACAAGGCGGCGATCGTCAAATAGCGGGCGCGGCTAATACGGCGGTTCCTCGAAGCGGGGCTGGCCGTCGACGTTGAGGCGCTTCAGCGCCGCGCGTCCGTCGCCGGCCACCGCAATGTCGACGCTGATCTTCTGGTCGTTGCGCAGCATCTCGAGTTCGCGGCCCGTGCCTTCCGGCACGAAAAATTTCTCGAGGTTGTAATCGACGCGATAATTCCGGCATGAGGTGGCGCCGCTGCTGCATGTCGTCACCTCGGTCGCGTCGCTCACGGTGCCCTTGAGAAACGTTCCGCCTGCCGGCGGCTTGTGCGCCATCGCCGTCGGCCTGCCGTCCGCCGCCAGCGAGACGTATGCCGTGTCGCCGAGATTGAACGCGCCGTCATTGGGGACGATGTCGCTCTTCATCAGCGAGGCGGCATAGTTGAGCACGACGTAATCGCCGCGGAAGAGATCGTGCGGATCGACCGGGATGACCGCGAGCCTGACCTCCTTGCCGTGCTCGAGCAGCAATGCGCGGTCGGCCACGATCCAGCCGAGCAGCGCCGCCTGAAGCACAAAGGCAATCACGACACCGAAGGTATAGGACGGCAGTTTCATGGCTCCGCGGTCCCCGACGCGCCGTTCACCGGCGCCGCCCGCGCCTTCTGGTCGGCGATGATCGCCGCTGCTGCGCTTCTCCGCGCAAGCAGCCGGTCGATGCGGAAGAGCACGTAGGCCATCGCGATGAACAGCACGCCGCCGATCAGGAAGGCGAGCGCGGTATCAATCCGCGTGCCGATGGTGAAGATGTAAATGTACGCGACCTCGAGCCCGAACGCGACGAGCCCGATCGCCTTGCCGATGGGGTGGCGACCCGATTGCCCGAGCGCCACTGCCCACAGCGCCGCGATCACGACGAGCGCACCGCCGGCCGCGTCCTGCCAAGGCTCCGTCGCGGGCAGCGCGACGGCAAACGCCACGGCGCCGAGCGTCAGCACCGCGACCGCCGCGACGTCGAGCAGCGTGATCTCGCCGCGCAGCCGCGCGAGTGCTGCGGCGACGATCGCAACGGCTGCCGTCGCGAGTGCCGCAAGGATGCTGAGCTCGGAGGGGTTGGCGCGCGCGTCCGCGACCTGCATGATGCCGAACACGACCAGGATGGCGAAGAGTCCCGGCCACAGCATCGCCTCGCCAAGCGCACCCGCGCGCCCCTTGAGGCTT
>CAYOUO010000330.1:0-6823 GCA_964407155.1 uncultured Hyphomicrobiales bacterium
CCGACGGAGAGCACCTGACCGACCTCGGAGACCTCGGCCTCCTTGCCGAAATTCTTGATCTGCTCCTTGAGGATTGCGGAGATTTCAGCGGCCCGGATTTCCATCAGCCGACCTCTTTCATGGCGAGTTTGAGCGAATTGAGTTTGGTGCGCAGCGACCCGTCGATCATGCGGCTGCCGACCTTCACGATCAGGCCGCCGATCAGTGACGGATCGACGTGTGTGGCGAGGGTGACGTCCTTGCCGAGCGAGGCCTTGAGCGCGGCCCTGAGATCGGCGGTCTGCCCGTCGGTGAGGGGCGCTGCGCTCACCACCTCGGCCGAGACCTCGCCGCGCTGCCTTGCGGCGAGCCGCTTGTACGCCGCGATGATGCCCGGCACGGCGAACAGCCGCCGGTTCGCGGCCGCGACCTTGACGAAATTGCCGACCAGGCCGCCGATGCCGGCCTTGTCGAGCACGCCAGAGATGGCGCGGAGCTGCTCGTCGGCGGAAAACACCGGGCTCACCACCAGCCGCGTCAGGTCCGGACTTTCGGCGAGCAGCGCGGAAAACTGGTTCAGGTCCTTCTCGACGGCGTCGACGGACTTCTGGTCGCTGGCGAGCTCGAAAAGCGCGTTGGCATAGCGCTCGGCGACCCCGGAAGACTGAACTGAACTGTCGGCCACCCTAACCCCTTGCGTTCGGCACCGTGGTTCCCGTCCGGAAAAAGCTGTCCGGCTCGACCGTCGCTTGGCCTAACGGATTGATTTGTAAGACAGGTCGGCCGCATGGCCTTTCCCGCCCATCAAAATTGGCCGTTCGCTTAGCATACGACCTATCTGAGGGCAATATCGCGGCTGGAATCAAAGCACTGGAGGCTCTCCGTGACGGAAGCGATAACCGCGCAATGCTGCATCGCCGGGGGCGGGCCGGCCGGCATCATGCTCGCCTACCTGCTGGCCCGGGCCGGGATCGCCGTCGTCGTCCTGGAAAAGCACGCCGATTTCCTGCGCGATTTCCGCGGCGACACGCTCCATCCCTCGACGCTCGAGGTCATGCACGAACTCGGCCTGCTCGACGCCCTGCTGCAGAAGCCCCACGACGAGGTCAGCCACCTCGCCGGCATCTTCGGCGATACCGAGATTCCGATCGCCGACTTTTCCCACCTGCCCACGCGCTGCAAGTTCGTCGCCCTCATGCCGCAGTGGGATTTCCTGAGCTTCGTCGCCGATGAGGGGCGGAAGCGTCCCGGCTTCACGTTGAAGATGTCGACGGAAGCCATCGGCCTCATCCAGGAAAGCGGAAGCATCGTCGGCGTGAAGGCCCGCGGTCCGGATGGCGATCTCGAAATCCGCGCGCCGTTGACCGTGGCCGCTGATGGCCGCCACTCGGCGCTGCGCGCTGCTGCCGGCTTCGCCGTGCAGGACTTCGGCGTGCCCATCGACGTGCTGTGGCTGCGCATTTCCCGTCAGGAGAGCGACCGTTCGTATCCGTTCGGCCGCGTCACGGCCGGCCACCTGTTCGTCATGCTGGATCGCGGCAGCTACTGGCAGGTGGCGGTGGTCATCGAGAAAGGCGCCTTCGCCGCCAAACAGCAGGCCGGCCTCGCCGCCTTCCGCGCCGAGCTCAGTGACGCCCTGCCGTTCCTCGGCGTGCGCGTCGACGAAATCCAGTCGTGGGATCAGGTGAAGCTCCTGACCGTCACCGTCGACCGGCTGAAACAATGGTCGAAGCCCGGATTCCTTGCCATCGGCGACTGCGCCCACGCCATGTCGCCGATCGGCGGCGTCGGCATCAATCTCGCCATTCAGGATGCGATCGCCGCGGCCAATATACTGGCGGCGCCGCTGAAACATGGCGGCGTGTCGCCCGCCACGCTGGAACAGGTGCAGAAGCGGCGGCAGTGGCCGGCCGCGGCCACCCAGTCGGCGCAGGTCTTCCTGCACAAACACGGTCTCGAACCGATCCTGCGCAGCAAGGGCCCGATTCATCCGCCGTTCGCGCTCATGCTCTTCCGCTGGTTTCCGGTCCTCCGCCGCATCCTGGCGCGCCTCGTCGGCATCGGCGTCCGTCCGGAGCACGTCAGAACGTCGCCCGCACTGCTCTAGAAAAAGTGCTGCGCACCGCCGTCCTGTGCGTCTACGTGATATGATAGATATCGAGGCCCAGCAAAATCCCGCGCTCCCCAAGCATGGTAAGACATTCTGCGCTGACCATGATGCCTTCGTTGCCCTCCTTCATAAAAAGGCCGACGAACAAGTCTGGCCGATACTTCTTGAGGCCGCGCCAAACCTTTGGATCATCCGTAAGCTGCGAAAGAATCTCTTTTATTTGAGCTTCGAGGTCGCCCGGGACGCGAGGCTCGGCCCTAAGCATCCAACCACCCGTTTTCTTGGTCGACTTTTGTCCGGTCTTCGCTCCTGTAACCACGTCGCCTTTTCGGCCGCTTGAGGAAGGTTGTGCGCCGAGGACAGCGCTCAGTTCTTCAGGGTCAAGGTCATCGCCAGAGAACCGAAGCGATGCCCGAGTTTTTGAGATTGCTGCCATAAACGGACTCTGCCAGAACCGCCGACATTCGCCAATCGCGCTAGAGAAAGCTCTGCGGGTCCACGTCGACCTGAATACGCAGGTCACCGCGCGGCTTTGGGCCGGCGGCGAGCCAAGCGCGGATATAGCCCTGCAGATCGACGGCACGCGCCGACTGCGCCAGCAGCCGGAACCGGTGCCGCCCGCGCACGATGGCAAGCGGCGCCTCCGCCGGGCCAAGCACCGCGACCGAACTATCCGCCGGCGCCGCATGTCGCAGCGCCGTGGCGAAGCGGAACGCATCGTCCCGCCGTCCCGCCGAGACGATCAGCGCCGCGAGCCGTCCGAAGGGGGGCAGGCCCGCGAGACGCCGCGCCGCGATCTCGCGCTGGTAGAACACCTCGCGGTCGCCGTCGACCAGCGCCTGGATGACCGGCTGCTCCGTCGAATAGGTCTGCAGGAACGCGCGGCTCGTTCCGCCGGCACGCCCCGCGCGCCCGGTCACCTGACTGAGGAGCTGGAACGTGCGCTCGGCGGCGCGCAGGTCGCCATGAGCGAGGCCGAGATCGGCGTCCACGACACCGACGAGATTGAGCAGCGGAAAATTGTGTCCCTTGGCGACGAGCTGCGTGCCAATCACGATGTCCACCTCGCCGCGCGCCACCGCGGCGAGTTCCTCGCGCAGCCGCTCGACACCGCCGAGAATATCGCTCGACAGCGCGATGGCGCGCGCCTCGGGAAAAAGCAGCGCCACCTCTTCCGCCAGCCGCTCGACGCCCGGTCCCACCGGCACCAGGCTCTCCGTGTCCTCGCAGTTCGGACACGCGTGCGGCCGCCGCTCGGTGTGGCCGCAATGGTGGCACATCAGGGTGCCGCGGAAACGGTGTTCAACCAGCCATGTCGAGCAGTTCGGACACTGGAAGCGGTGGCCGCAGGTGCGGCAGAGCGTGAGCGGCGCATAGCCGCGGCGATTGAGGAAGAGGAGCGCCTGCCGCTTCTCCGCGATCGTTTCGCCGATCGCCGCCACCAGCACCGGCGACAGGAACCGCCCGCGCTCCGGCGGATGGCGCCGGAGGTCGATCGCATGCACGTCCGGCAGCGCCGCCGCCTGATAGCGCGCCGCAAGCACGATGCGCGTGTAGCGGCCGGCATCGGCATTGACGCGGCTTTCCACCGATGGCGTCGCCGACGACAGCACAACCGGAAAACCCGCAAGATGCGCGCGCACCACCGCCATGTCGCGCGCGTTGTAGATCGCTCCGTCCTCCTGCTTGTAGGCAAGGTCGTGCTCCTCATCGACGACGATGAGCCCGAGCTCGCGGAACGGCAGGAAGAGCGCCGAGCGCGCCCCGGCGACAACGCGCACGCTGCCGTCAGCGACGCCGCGCCACAGGCGCGCCCGCACTTTCGAGGACACGGCCGAGTGCCATTCCGCCGGCGCAACGCCAAACCGCTTCCGGAACCGCTCGAGGAATTCGGCGGTGAGCGCGATTTCCGGCAGCAACACCAGCACCTGCTTGCCGGCCTTCAGCGCCGCTGCGACACCTTCGAAGTACACTTCCGTCTTGCCCGAGCCGGTCACCCCATCGAGCAGGATCGCTGCGTAGCGGCCCGTGCCGACTGCGCCCCGCACTGCGTCGGCGGCAGCCGCCTGCTCGCTCGACAGCGTCGGCGCAGCGAAGTCGGGAACGGGTGTCGGGACGGTTCGTGCTGCTGCCACAAGAACGGTCGCCAGCGTCCCTGCCGCGACCAGCCCGTCGATGACGCCGGTCGAGACTCCCGCCGCCGTCGCCAGGGCGCTCCGCGCCCATTCCTCGTCGCCGATAACGGCAAGCACCTTTTCGCGCGCCGGCGTCATGCGCTCGGGCGGCGGCCCGATGCGCTTCAGCCGCTCGACCGGCGGTTCGGGCGCGAGCGCGGATGGCGAGCGCAGCACCATGCGCAGCACCATGCCGCGCGGCGTCAACGTATAGCCCGCTACCCAGTCGACGAACGTCCGCATCTCCTTCGACAGCGGCGCAACATCGAATGCGCCGCTGACCCGCCTCAGCCGATTGTGGCCGATCGTGTCGTCGGGCGGATCGTCCCAGACCACGCCCACGGCGCTCCGCGTGCCGAGCGGAACTTCGACGATTTCGCCGGGTTGCACTCCGGCCGGCGCGCCATAGGTGTATGGAGCATCGACCGCGACCGGCACCAGTACGGAAATGATCGGGGAATCGGCCATTTCGGTCACCGAATCTCTGGTTCTGGCCGGGATATTGGCTGACGTACGGTCCGCGTTCATCTAAAGGAAATGCCGCCCCTGCAAAAGAAAGGCGGCTCCTTCGCACGGCGGCGGCCAGGCGCCGGCGCCCGTGCAGCAATCGTCGAGAGGAAACATGCCATGAAGTTCTTCGTGGATAGCGCCGATATCAAGGAAATCCGCGAACTCGCCGCCACCGGCCTGATCGACGGCGTCACCACCAATCCGTCGCTCATCGCCAAATCCGGGCAGAAGATCCGTGACGCCATCGCCGAGATCTGTTCGGTCGTGCCCGGCCCGGTTTCGGCGGAAGTGACCGCAACCGACTACGACGGCATGATGTCCCAGGCCGCAACCCTCTCCGCCATCGCCAAGAACGTCGCCATCAAGGTGCCGCTGACCTGGGACGGCCTGCGTGCCTGCAAGGCGCTCAGCGACAAGGGGCAGAAGGTCAACGTCACGCTCTGCTTCACCTCCAATCAGGCGCTGCTCGCCGCCAAGGCCGGCGCAGCGTTCATATCGCCCTTCGTCGGCCGCCTCGACGACATCGGCCACGACGGCATGGAACTGGTCCGCGAGATCCGCGCCGTCTACGACAACTACGATTTCGGGACGGAAATTCTCGCGGCCTCGATGCGCACGCCGCTCCATGTGCGGCAGGCTTCGCTGGTCGGCGCCGATGTCGCCACCATGCCGCCGGCCCTCATCCGGAGCCTGACCAAGCATCCGCTGACCGACGCGGGCCTCGCGGCCTTTCTCGCCGACTGGAAGAAGACCGGCCAGTCGATCTGAGCCTTCGCTCCCGCGCATTGACGGGGGCTGGCCTGGATTTTCGTTCCGCTCGCGGTGTTGGCAGGCTTCCCTCCGCTCCATCGCGGCTGACCCGATCCTTTTCTCCTCCGCTCATTCCCGGGGCCGGCGCGAGCCGGCAACCGGGAATCCATATTATCCTTGCTGGCCGCTCCACCAACGTCGCGGCTCTTAACCCGGTCTTCACGCCGCCGGCTGCTGAAATAGCGGCATGGCCCACACGCTTGAACGGGGCGTGCCGCTGATCGCGGCGGCGCCCGATCTCGCCGACGCTGTCGCCCGCTGGCGGCGGCATCTGTCGTCCGAGCGCCGCCTCTCGCCGAAGACGCTGGAGGCCTATACCCGCGACGCCTGGCAGTTCATCGCCTTCCTCACCGTCCACCTCGCCGGCCCGGCGAAGCTTGCCGATCTCAGGCAGATCGCCGCCACCGATATCCGCGCGTTCATGGCCGCCCGCCGCAACGAGGGGGTCGGGTCACGGACGCTTGCCCGCGGGCTGGCCGGCATCCGCTCGCTCGTGCGCTTTCTCGAGCGCGAGGCCGGTGCCAACAGTGCGGCACTGGCCAGTGTCCGCCTGCCGCGCCAGAAGAAATCCCTGCCAAAACCGGTGCCCGAAGCCGGCGCCCGCCGGCTCACCGACCCCGAGCAGGGTCTGGATGCCGAGCCCTGGATCGCCGCGCGCAACGCTGCCATCTTCAGCCTCCTCTATGGCAGCGGCCTGCGCCTGTCGGAAGCGCTCGGCCTCTGCCGCCAGGATTTCGCCGCCGCGCAGGCAGGGGCGCTGCGCGTGCTCGGCAAGGGCGGCAAGGAGCGCGCAGTGCCGGTGCTGCCGGTTGTCACGGCTGCCATCGCGCGCTACCTCGACCTCTGCCCCCACATCCTTCCGCCCACCGCCCCGCTTTTCGTCGGCGCGCGCGGCCGCGCACTCAATCCGCGCCTGGTGCAGCGGGCCATGGCAGGGCTGCGCGCCACGCTCGGGCTGCCGGAAACCGCCACGCCGCATGCGCTCCGCCACTCGTTCGCGACCCATCTTCTGTCCGCAGGCGGCGACCTGCGCGCCATCCAGGAACTGCTCGGCCACGCCAGCCTTTCAACGACCCAGATCTATACGGGCGTCGATACCGACCGGATGCTGGCGGTCTACGGCCAAACGCACCCGCGCGCCTGAACGGTCAAGCTGGCTACGCCAGCCGGCGCGAGGAGGCAGCGCCCGCGCCTGCAACCGTCCGCACGCCTGGAAAACGTTCGACGAGGCGTTCCGCCG
>CAYOUO010000331.1:0-7711 GCA_964407155.1 uncultured Hyphomicrobiales bacterium
GCCGGTGGAGGACAGCGTATCGTTGATTTCCTGCGAGCGGGCGAGCAGCGCGTCGGTCACTTCCGAGCCGGTCTGCGCCAGCGAGACGGCGACGTCGCTCACCGTATCGGCGAGGCGCGAGACCAGGTCTTCGCCGCGCGCGGTGAGCTGGTCGACCATCGTTTCGCCGGCGGAGCCGAGCGCCGAGGTGATCTGCTCGCCGCGGTCGGTGAGCGCGGCGGTGATGCGGTTGCCGGCTGTGGTGACGCTTTCGGCGATCGATTCCGAAGCGATGCGCAGGTCCTTGGAGAGCGATTCCTGCGCCGATACGATCGACGTGCGGACGCGTTCGGAGTTGATGACGATCGCCTCGCGCTGGCCGGCGAGATCGTCGATCAGCGAGCGCATGCGGTTTTCGTTGTCGGAGTACGAGCGCTCGAGCGCCGCGACTTCGTTGTGAACGAGGAGTTCGAGCTCGCTGGCGCGGGCGAGCGCACGCTCGATGCCGTCGCCGACGGCGGCGACTTCGCGACGCACCGCCTGGCTGACGTTGACGACTGCGTCGACCGCGACGTTCTCCGGCTCGGACAGGCGGATCGCCATGTCGGAGATCGAACGCGCGACGAACTTCAGTTCCTGCGTGCGCCACACCGTGGCTGCGAACGCCCAGATGAATCCGAGCGGAACGAACAGCAGCAGCGCGACATTGAGGAACCGCGGGTTGGAGAGAATGTCACCGCCGCTGCCGAAGATGCCGCCGGTCGACGTGGCATAGACGAGGACGAACAGCGCCCAGATGCCGGACGCGACGGACGCGGCGGGATAAATGAAGCGCGAGGGGCGGCGCTGCATGCTGGCGCCGACGGCGCGACGGTCGTCGTTGGCGGCGAAACGTCCGCGCCGTGGTTCGGCGGGACGTGCGCGCGGCACCTGCGCGTTGTCGGCTTCGGCGGCCGCCTCGGCGAAGGCGCGATTGGCGCCGTTGCCGTTTTCGCTGCGGCGCTGCTCCTGGCGCGGTGCGGAGCCCGATTGTGTGTCAGGCCGGCGCGCCGGCGGACGCGGACCATCGTTGCGGCGTTCGCCGCGGCGCGCGGCTTCCGGAGCGGCGATCCGCTGCTCGTTGCGCCGGTCGCGGCGCGCGGGATCTTCCTGCTCCGGCGGTGCGGCCTCGTCTGGAGTGTAATCGAGCCGCAGGGCATCCTCGACGGCGGAGAGCGCCGTCTCGTTCGGGTTCTTCGGTCTCGGGTTGGTCGCCATTGCCATCCGCCTCGCGCCGTACGCAAAACCTGTCTTCGGCAGCTTGCCGGGCTCTCGTACGCCCGGCAACGCGTTGGAACGGAGGCAGGGACCGGGCTCCGGAGCGCCGTCTTACGCCCGATTCCCCCGTCCGCGACCGTCCATGCGCAGGGCCGACTCACATGCCGACCCAGGTCGCCACAACCCATGCCGCTACACTATCCTAGTGGCACATTCGTGGCAGCGAAACGGAAAAGCAAGCGCCGCACAGGCCGATACCCCAAATCGCTTCAAGAACATGGCCGCTTCAATTCGAGACAATCGCGAAGGCAAAAGCGTAACTCCCCGGGTGACGCGCGTTTTTTCGTGTCCCGAAATGCGCACCGGCGGCGCTCCCCGGTCGCCTCGGCTGGCCCAAAACGGTGGTGGAAAACCTGGGGACCTGCTGTTTGCGCCGGCGCCGGGGCCACCGTTTCCGCCATCTGCAGGTGCATTCGCCGTGGCCGATGCCAGACGGCATCGCCGCTGGCAGTCGGCAGGCTGTCGACGGGGAGCAGGTGGCCCTGTCATGTGTCGCCGGATGGCACGTTGCGCACCGCCGGTGCAATTAACGATGTCGGCAGATTTTCGTGCGCATACGGGCATCCCGGGCGCTCCGCGCGACCGCGGTGGGCGATGAGAACGGTTATGGCGTCGGAACCCCTCGACCTCGGCGAACTGCACCGGCAGGCCGGTGGCGACGAAAAGCTCATCCGCGAGGTGCTGGGGCTTTTCCTCGTCCATGCGCCGGTGGACATGACAAAGCTTGCCGGTGCCACGGGCTACGAGCGCCGGGTGCTGGCGCATCGCCTCGTCGGATCGGGACGGGGCGTGGGCGCAGCCGAGGTGGCAAGGCTGGCCGCGGCGGTCGAGGGCGGAAGCGATGCGGACGTGCCGTCGCTCGCCGCGGCGGTCGAGGAAGCGCTTCGCTTCATCAGGGCTTACCTCGCGGGGGACGCCGGTTCGCCGCAGACTGGTGAAGGGCCGCGAAATCGCCTATAGAGCCGCCGCGTTCGTTCGCAGCCCTCCCAACATTGAGCAATTCCAAGCCGAATGGCCAAGATCACCTACATCGATCCGACGGGTAACCGTCATGAGGTGGAAGCCGAGAACGGCACCACCGTCATGGAGAACGCCATCCGCAACGGCGTGCAGGGCATCGAGGCGGAATGCGGGGGGGCCTGCGCCTGCGCGACGTGCCACGTTTACGTCGATGAAGCCTGGACCGGCGTCGTCGGGTCGCCCGAACCGATGGAGGAGGACATGCTCGACTTCGCCTTCGAGGTGAAGCCGAATTCGCGTCTCTCGTGCCAGATCCGTGTTCGCGACGAGCTCGATGGCCTGACCGTCACCGTGCCGCCCCGGCAGGGTTGATGGGATCGGCCTGCTCATTTCCGGGTGGTTGGTGGGCGGCCATTTCTCCGTTAGCGCTTTCCGGCAAATGAAGTTGCTTTTCGGCGGGTTCGGCGGCAGCTAACTGTCGCGCCCGGTTTTCCGGAAGCCAGAAAGCAAAGTGATGGATCAGTCTCTCGGAACTGCGGCCGGCGGCATCGTCGAAACCGACGTCGTGATCATCGGCGCCGGTCCGGTCGGGCTGTTCGCGGTCTTCGAACTCGGGCTGCTCGACATCAGGTGCGCGCTCGTCGACATCCTCGACCGGCCGGGCGGCCAGTGCGCCGAGCTCTATCCGGAGAAGCCGATCTACGACATTCCCGGCTACCCGGTGATCACCGGGCAGGGGCTGGTCGACAAGCTGGTCGAGCAGATCGCGCCGTTCAAGCCGACCTATCATCTCGGTCAGATGATCGAAAGCCTGGCGCGGGAGGCGGACGGCCGTTTCCGTCTCACCACCGATGCCGGCACGACGTTTTTCGCGAAGGCCGTGGTCATCGCCGCCGGCGGCGGCTCCTTCCAGCCGAAGCGGCCGCCGGTGCCGGGCATCGAGGACTACGAGGGCACGTCGGTTCACTACGCGGTGCGCCGCATGGACGATTTTCGCGGCCACGACGTGCTGATCGTCGGCGGCGGCGACTCAGCGCTCGACTGGACGCTGAACCTGCAGCCGCTGGCGAAGTCGCTGACGCTGCTCCACCGCCGCGACGAATTCCGCGCGGCCCCGGACAGCGTGCGCAAGATGCGCGAGCTGGTCGAGACGGGGAAGATCAGGCTGGTGCTGGGGCAGGTGAGCGGCCTGAAGGGCGCAGGCGGGCAGGTCAGCCACGCCATCGTCAAGGACAAGGACGGCGCCACCAACGAGCACGAGACCACGCGCATCCTGCCGTTCTTCGGGCTCACGATGAAGCTCGGCCCGGTGGCGAACTGGGGACTCAATCTCAACGAGAACCTGATCGAGGTCGACACCGCGACCTTCCAGACCTCGGAGCCCGGCATCTTCGCCATCGGCGACATCAACACCTATCCGGGCAAGCTGAAGCTCATCCTCTGCGGCTTCCACGAAGCCGCGCTGATGGCGCAAGCGGCCGTGCGCATCGTGGCGCCCGAGAAGAAGGTCGTGTTCCAGTACACGACCTCGTCGTCGAACCTGCAGAAGAAGCTCGGCGTGATCTAGCGGCGGCATGTCCGCCAGCACGCTTGGGTCCCCCGCTTGCGCGGGGGCAGCGGACGCTATTCCGCAGGCGCTTCCTGGCTGAGCGCGAGCTCCTCCGCCTCGACGTGAATGAACTTCGCGCCGCCCTGCCACGAGACGTAGGCGGCGATCAGGTTCAGGATCATCGAGAAGGAGAAGGCGAACAGCAGTCCGTGCATGAACGGCCCCGAAATCAGGTCGGGGAAGAACTTCTGCCCGGTGATGGTCGCGGCATTGTCGGCCGGCAGCGACGACAGCACGTTCGCGGGGATCAGCTTCGCCATCGGATTATAGCCGAGGAAAGCGGCGAACAGGCTCGCCACTGGTGGCTCGGACGCGACCTGATGCGCGATCGCCGCCGGCACATGCTGTTCGACCAGCCGCTGCTGCATGGTTTGCGGCAGGGTGCTGGCGAGGCCGACGATCATCAGGCTGAAGAAGATGCCGATCGACAGCACCATGCCGGCGTTGACGGTCGTCGCGCGCATGCCCGACGCCTGGCCGCGCTCGCTCGCCGGGATGGAGTTCATGATCTGCGTGGCATTCGGCGCAACGAACAGGCCCGAGCCGACGCCGTTGAGCAGGATGAGCAGCGCGAACAGCCAGTACGGAAAGTTCGGTGGCAGCATCATCAGGGCGGCAAAGCTCGCGGCACCCAGCACCATGCCGCCGGCCGCGAACGGACGGCCGCCGAAGTGATCGGAGAGGTAGCCCGAGACCGGGCCTGCGGCGAGAAAGCCGATCGTCAGCGGCAGCATGAAGATGCCCGCCCACAGCGGGGTGCTCTCGAACGAATAGCCATGCAGCGGCAGCCAGATGCCCTGCAGCCAGACGATCAGCATGAACTGCAGGCCGCCACGGCCGATCGAGGCGGCGAGGCTGGCGATATTGCCGGCGGTGAAGGGCCGGATGCGGAAGAGCTCGAGGTCGAACATCGGCCGCCCGACGCGCCGCTCGACGAACAGGAACACCCCGACCAGCAGCAGCCCCACGATCAACTGGCTGAGCACCGAAGGACTGGTCCAGCCCATGGTGTGGCCGGCATAGGGCTGGATGCCGTCCGTGATCGCCATGAGAATGAGAATGAGCGCGACCGCGAACGTGATGTTGCCGATCCAGTCGAGCTTTTCGTGGCGCGGCGGCCTGAGATCGCGGAGCATGAAATACGCCCAGACCGTGCCGAGCACGCCGACCGGCACGTTGATCCAGAAGACGAGCTTCCAGTTGATGTCGGCCAGAAGGCCGCCGAGCAGGAGCCCGATGAACGAGCCGCCGATCGCCGCGATCGTGTTCAGCCCGAGTGCGAAGCCGCGCTGATGCGGCGGGAAGGCGTCCGTCAGGATGGCCGTCGCGTTCGCCATGAGGAGCGCCCCGCCGATGCCCTGCACGATGCGCCCGATGATGAGATACAGGGCCGCATCGCCGCCGCGGCCGGGAATGAAGCACAGCGCGATGCCGGCCAGCGCGAAGATCGCAAAGCCGACGTTATACATGCGGGCGCGGCCGAGAATGTCGCCGAGGCGCCCGAACGCCACGACGAGGACCGCGGTTGCGACCATGTAGCCCATGATCGTCCACAGCAGGTAGTTGATATTGCCGGGGCCGAGCGGATCGAGCCCGATGCCGCGGAAGATGGCCGGCAGGCTGATGAGCAGGATCGAGCCGTTCATGGAGGCGGCCAGCACGCCGAGGGTCGTGTTGCTGAGCGCGATCCAGCGGTAGGAGGAGCCCGGGACGGTGATGGCGGAGGTCACGGTGATGATTCCAGTCGTTCGATATCGCGGAGCGCCCGCTTGCGGCGGCAGGCCCACGCGGCATATATGAGGACACCCTCACAATTTGCGAATATATGAAAGAGGCGGGAGCAGGGCAATGGCTGAGGCGCGAATTCCGACCCAGAATCGCGGAAAAATGCGTGTCGAGGCGCTGCTCGACGCGGCCGAAGCGGTCATCGCCGACCGCGGCTACGATGCGGCCACGATGACCGAAATCGCCGAGCGCGCCGGGGCTTCGATCGGATCGCTCTACCAGTACTTCCCGACCAAGGCGGCGGTCGCCGACATGCTGCGGTCGCGGCTCTGGGATGCGCTGCATGAGGACCTGACGGCGCTGTCCGCGGCGGCGGGCGGCGCCACGCCGGAGGCGCTTGCGGCCCGCTTCATCGCGACCTTCCGCGATTTCTATCGGCGGCGGCCGGCGCTGCCCAATCTCGCCGAGGCGCGGCTGTTGCCGGCCACGGCCATGGCGGACGTCCGTCAGCGGCTGCGGCGGGAGGTGGCGGCGGCGCTGCTCGCGTTCGCGCCGGGCGTGGCGCGCGAGCGCGCGGAGGTCGCGGCGATCCTCGTCTACGAGCTGATGAAGGGCGCCCGCGCCGTCGACGCGGAGCCACGGCTGCGCCATCGCGCTGCCGCGGTCGCGGAAATCGCCAGGACCCTGCAGCGCTATCTCGCTGACCTCGCGAGCGAAGCCGGCGGTCGCGCCTGATTGAGTCTCAGGTCTCGCTCTTGTCGCCGGGTGGCCTCAGCATCGCCAGCACGTCCGAAAGACGCGGCGGCGAGCCGACGATGTAGGGCAGCGGCCGGCAAACCTCGATCGCTGCGATACCGACACGCGCGGTCAGCATGCCGTTGACCACCCCTTCGCCGAGACGCGCGGACAAGCGCGCGGCGACGCCGTGCCCGAGAATCTGCTGGATGACGGAATCGCCTGCCGCGATGCCGCCGGTGACCGCGAGATGCGCGATGGTGGCGCGCGCGAGGCGCAGAAAACCGATCGCGCCGGGGCGGCCGCCGTAGAGCGTGGCCAGCCGGCGGATCAGCCGCAAGATCTCGGCGCCCACGAACAAGAGATCGACCACGGCGCGGGGCGAGATGGCGGTGACGAGCGCCACCCGCCGCGCCGACGCCATCACCATGTGACGCGCCGACTCGTCGAACGGCAGCAGCAGCTCGGTCTCGGCAAGGCCGATGAGGTCGCGCCCGTCGATGATCTCGCCGCGTTGGTGGGCGAGCGCGGCGCGGCCGCGCGCGGTCTCCGCACGACGGCGGTAGAGGGCATCCATTTCGCGGAGGATGAGAACCGCCTCGTCATGATCGTCGGCGGTTGCGGCGGCAAGGGCGCGCGTGTGGATGTGGTTGACCCGCTGCAGACGGAAGAGGCCCGCCAACTCGCGGCCGATCAGCACGAGCAGCGCCACGCAGGCGACCGCGGTCAGGGCTGAACCGAGCCAGCCGAGGATATCGCTTCGGCGGAACAGCTCATGCAGCAGGTTGTCGATGCCGAGCCCGACGGCGAGCAGGATCAGCCCCGCCAGGCAAACGAAAAGCAGGGTCAGCCAGAGCCGGCTCCGGCCGCGCATGTCCAGCATGACCGCGGCACCTTTGGCGAGGGCAGCGTCTTCCTCGCTCTTGGCCTCGGCGTAGAGCTCCTCGGGCTCGTAGCGCACCTGGGCAAGGTCGAAGGCCGTGGGGCGGCGGGTCATGCCAGCTTGTCTCCCAGCAGGAACTCGAGCGCGCGGTCGAGGCGGATGTGCGGCAGCGACAGCGTCAGGCCTTCCGCCGTGCGCTCGAGCTTCGGCGGACGGAAGCGGACGAACCGCACGTCGGCGCGGGGCGCGTTGGGCGAAAAGACGTCGTCCAGCGCCTTGGGCAGATCGCCCGGAAACAACGCGACCTCGGTGGCGCCGTCGAAGGTGCGGCCGTCGATGCGCTCGCCCGGAAGCGGCGTGCCGATGATGCTGGGCAGCGTCTCTCCGGTGGTGGTGACGCTCGCCTCCTTGGTTGAGCGCACCGACGCCAGCGCCAGAACGTCGACCTTGGCCCCGGCGAATTTCGCGCGTTCCGCCGCGCGCGCCACGATGCGGCCAAGGAT
>CAYOUO010000332.1:0-4641 GCA_964407155.1 uncultured Hyphomicrobiales bacterium
GCCGGATAGCCGAGGCCGGTGACCTCGGCGGTGACCATGACGGTCACCATCATCAGCTGGCCCTCGGCGAAATTGATGATGCGCGTGACGTAGAAGGTGATGGCGAGGGCCATCCCGATCATGCCGTAGATGCATCCGATGGCGATGCCGCTGGCCAGGAACTGCAGCAACGAATCCTTCTCCCCCGCCTCGCCGTCGCGCATGGTTCCCAGTGCGCGGCGCCGGTCCTCCCGGGACCCAAACCAGTCTAGACGATGATCCGAGAGCTACGGAGAAAACTGTCGCCCGGACAGCTAACAAGGGAGGCATAACAGCTATCCAGAGGGCACCAGACAGGCCGTCGGGAAGCGAAGACGGCAGCCATGCCGGAGGCTTGGGCGAGGGTGTATTTTCCGCAGCGCGTGAGAGCAGCGCGCGTTGCTTCCGGCTGACGTGATTTTCCAGCCATTCCGCCGCCTCGCGGGCAGGGTGGCGTTGCTGCGAACATCCGCGGCACGCGTTTCCCGGCGAGTGCATTCGGCACTGCGGCATGGGCTCTTCCGCAGCGCTTCCGATGCTGCCGGAGAGGCTCCCGCCTCGCGTTGACAATCGGGGGCCTTCTGCGAGAGCACCGGGGAAGGACCGGCGAAAGCGGTTGGACGAGCGATCCGGGGCGCGCGCGACGAGTGTCCGATTGTCAAAGGGAGGGAGCTCGATGAAAGCGAAGTTCACCACGATGGCGCTCATCGCCTCGACGGCGCTGGCTGCGGCGGCGACGCAGGCGAGCGCCGAGGACGACATCCTGGTCGGCCTCATCGCCGGCACGACCGGCGCCTATGGATCGACCGGCGTCGCCACCCTCAACGGCGCCACGCTGGCGGTCGAGAAGATCAATGCCGCCGGCGGGGTGCTCGGACGGAAGATCAAGCTCGAATCCTACAACGACAACGCCTCGGCGACGCTCTCCGGCCAGTTCTTCGCCAAGCTCGTCTCGAACGGCGCCGTCGCCATTGCCGGCTCTCCGGACACCGGCCCGACCACCGCAGAGCTCGCCATCCGCTACAAGATCCCCACCATCGGCGTCGTCGACGATGGCGGCCTGACGGTCAATCCGGACGGCCCCGACGGTCCGCCGAACCCGTGGGTCTTCGACTTCGGTCTCAACACCTTCGCCTGGGGCGGCAAGATCGGCGAGCACGCGCTGAAGAACTGCCCGGACGGCCTCGCCGTCCTCCACGACCCGTCGACCTACGGCATGGGCGGGCTCTACGGCATCGAGCAGGTCTACAAGGCCGCCGGCCAGAAGATCGCGCTCGACCACACCATCACCGAGAACTGGTCGACCGGCGCCACCGCCGGACTCATGCCGGAGGTGCAGGCTATCAAGGACGCCGGCATCAAGTGCGTCGACGTCTGGCTGACGCCGCAGGACCAGGCGGCGTTCCTGCAGGACCTGCAGGCGGTCGGCTACAAGGCGACGGTCTACGGCAATGACGAGACCAATGCCGACGACACCTTCGCCAAGCTCGCCGGCGACCTTGCCGACGGCACGATCACCGCGGCGCTCACTTCCGGAATCCATCCGAGCCCGGAGCTGGAGAAGTTCCGCGAGGAGTACAAGGCGAAGTTCGGCCTTGAATCGACGCCCTTCGCCGAAACCAGCTACGATTCGATCATGATGCTGGCGCAGGTCATCACGGACGCCAAGTCGACCAAGCCTGCCGACCTGCAGAAGGGCTTTAACGCCGTGCAGGGCTTCAAGGGCATCACCGGCGATCTCGGCTTCAACGAGAAGAACCACATCACCATCACCAAGGATCAGCTCACGCTCGTGAAGTACGACGCGAAGAGCAAGACCTGGGTCGAGGTGACCGACTAAGTCCGTTTCTCCGGGCCTGATCTGCGAAGGCGGGTCGGTGGATAGCATCCATCGACCTGCCTTTTTCTTTGAGCGGGGAACCAATAGCAGCGGCAGGCCGGCTGGTGCAGGCCGCGCGAACGGGCAGCGGTAGCCGTCGTCGTCGCGACGCGCGAGCTAGACCGTGACCGCCCAGCTCTCCGGTACGATCCGGAAGCCTTCTCCCTGGGGCACGACGTGGGCGAAGCCCGGCAGATGCATGTGCCCGCCGGTGACCAGAAGCCGTTCGCTCGCCACGTGATCGAAAATCTTTCGCCGGTTCTTGTGTGCGAGATCTTCGTCGATGTCGTATTCGCTGGTGACCTGCGGCCGCGGAATTTGAATCTCGGGGACGTGCACCGTGTCCCCCCAGATGACGAGAGTTTCACCCGCCGAATCCAGACGGTAGCCGCTGTGGCCCGGTGTGTGGCCGGGCAACGAAAGCATCGAGATGCCGGGGAGGACAGTTCCTTCCACGCTCGGTCGGAACTGTTCGCGATAGGCCGAGATCACCACGTCGGCGGAATCGAGATAGGGCGTTGCCGCCGCGGACCGGCCATCGCGCAACGCGGGATTGGACCAGAACGACAATTCATCCTCATGGATGACGACTTCCGCGCGCGAGAAAATCGCGTCCCCGTTCGGTCCCATCAGGCCGCTCGAATGATCGGGATGGAGGTGGGTGAGAAGCACCGTGTCGAAGTCGGACGGAGCAAAACCGGCGGTTTCCAGATTCTCCAGCAGGAGACCCATCGAGTAGACCGTGGTTGAGCCGCCGCCGGCGTCGATCAGCACGGTGTTTCCGCCGTTCTCGATGACGAACGCATTGACGGTCAGGCGGGGAGGACCGGAACGGAAGACGTCCCGCATCAGGCCCTGCATTTCCGCGAGATCGACGCCGCGCAGGATTTCGAAGGAAATGTCGAGGAAGCCGTCGTTCACGACGGTCACCATCGCGTCGCCCACGCGCCGCCGGTATACGCCAGGCGTTTGCTTCTCATCGGGTTTGGACATGTTCTCCTCCCGGAACCGGGAACCGCTCCCACTTTGAATGTGCCAATGCGCCCCGGCAAAGGGAAATGCCGAGGAGCAGCAGTTTCGCGATAACTGCTATGATCGGGACAGCGGGATCGGGGTCTGACCCGTCTGTTAGGTTTGAGTGCGACGGCGGCGGAAAACACCATCCGGCACCGCCGTTCTGTTGGGGATTGGCACAGTGACACGGCTGAACTCGTCTCTGGGCAACGCGCACATCGATGATTGTTGTGGGAAGTCGGCGTGAGCCTGCGTGAGCCGCCCGTCGATTATGTCCGCGATGCGGGTCCGCTTTACCAGGACCTCCGGCAGGTGTTGGTGCAGCTTGCCGCGTTCATGCTGGGCCGGCTGACTTCGGGAAACAGGCGTTTCGTTGACGTCGCTCCGGTCGAACTGGCGCGGGAAGCCCTGAGGGAATGCCGTCAGGGGCTGGCGGACCTGCGCGCGCCGGCAGACGCTGCTCATCATCGCCGGCATCTCGGCGCGGCGGCCGACGCGCTCGATCACGCGATTGCGGCGGCGATGTTACGCGGCGAGAGCGGCGATAAATTGTTCTTCGCGCTGCAGGAAGCCGAGCGGCATTTGAAGGTGCTTGGGCGGCTGCTTCCCGGCTTCGAGCCCGTCGACTTCACGCAAGCATGCTGCGCGGCACATGCCGGTGGCGTCCTCGGCGCACCGGCGTGCAGGCCGTCCACAGATCAGGGGGAGGACCATGGGAGCATATTCAATCTGGGTGCTTGACTACGCCGCCGTCGAGACGTTCCCGCAGAGCGTCATGCTGTACGGCCCGCAGTACTATGGCACGCGCCGCCTGCCGTACGGCTACGTCCTTCTCAAGGGCAACGGCGAGGTGATCCTCATCGACACCGGCTATGACCACAAGGAATACGGCAAGTATTTCGCCGACCTCTACGGCGTGTCCAACTGGCATTCTCCGGAGGAAGTCCTGCGCGAGTGCGGTGTGACGCCGGCTGACGTGACGCAGGTGCTGATCACGCACGCGCACTTCGATCACATGGGCGGGCTCGATCTCTTCCCGAACGCGAAATTCCGCGTCCAGAAGCGAGAACTCGACAAGTGGGTGTGGGCGCTGAAGCTCGGTCCGGAATTTCGCTTCCTCGTCGGCGCGGTCGATCCCGCCGATATCATGAAGGCGCTGAAGCTGGCGCGCGAGGGCCGTATGATCGTGGTCGACGGTGACGCCGAGGACGTACTGCCCGGCATCGACCTCCATCTGGCGGCCGATACCCACACGTACGGTTCCATGTATGTGACCGTGCGCAACGACGGTGCGCGGCAAAGCCAGGATGCCTGGGTGTTCGCGGGCGACCTGATCTACACTTACGACAACCTTACCGGCCTCGACAAAAATGCGCCGGAGATCGTCCCGATCGGCCTTGCGGTCGGCAGCCAGTCGAACCTCATGTTCGCCAGCGCCGACATGCTGAAAGCGGTCGGCGGCGAGCACAAGCGGGTCATCCCCGTCCATGAAGACCGGCTGAAGGAGACGTTTCCTTCGCGGCGCACGAAGCTCGGTCTTCACGTGGTCGAACTCACCCTCGCCAAGGGGGAAAAGAGCCGCGTCAGTTAGTCTCCGGGCGGCCGCCTCGTGCGGCTCATGCGGCGGCATTACTGTTATGTCTGGAGTGAAGGTGTGTGTGGCGGTGGCGTGGGCTAGGGTCCGCGCGCAAGAGGGCCGGGATGCGGCGGCCTGCGGTGCGGGATGGCGA
>CAYOUO010000333.1:0-2952 GCA_964407155.1 uncultured Hyphomicrobiales bacterium
GGTTTGGGTTCCTTGAAGCCGGCGAGGGCGGTTTCCTTCGCGAGATTGACCAGCGCCTGCTTCACGAACCACGAGACCATGCCGGGGTTGGCGCCGCAGCAGGAGACGGCAGTCGTGCCGCCCGGGTTCTTGGCCTTTTCGGCGCGCACGGTTTCGCGCAGCGCATAGTTGGTGCGCGCTTCCGGTCCGAGCGACTTGTCGAAATAGAAGCCGGGCCACGGCTCGACGACGGTGTCAATGTAGGGGACGCCGAGCTCGCGGCAGAGCCGCATGATGTCGAGCGAGGAGGTATCGACGGAGAGGTTGACGCAGAAGCCCTTGCCGCCGCCGGCAGTGAGCAGCTGCGTGAGCAGCGCGCGGTGGTTGTCGCGCGTGATCGCCTTGTGGACGAGGCGCACGCCGTGGTGCTGCAGGATGCCGTGCTGGTCGCCGCGCGGCTCGACCACGACCATGCGCGACTTGTCGAACCCAAAGTGCCGCTCGATGAGGGGCAGCGTTCCCTGGCCGATGGAGCCGAAGCCGATCATCACGATCGGGCCGTCGATCTTGCCGTGAACGGGCCACTCGGCCATGGCGTGCCTCCTGTCGCGCGAAGTCGTCGCCCGTGATTGGCGGGAAAGGGGAGGGCGAGTCAACCTCCCGGCTGCAAGGTGGCGCGTTTCTGTGACGGTGCTTCGGCGACGGGGACGGCGGTCTCGCGCCACGTGACGCCGAGGGGGCAGGAGAAAATACCGGCGAAGGACGAGCTGCGCGGTGCTCGTGATTCACTTCGTCACCCCGGGCGAAGGCCAGGGTCCAGATGACGGGCGCCGTTGATTGTTGATGGCGCTCCTTCTCGACAAGCGTCGCGAATGAATCTGGATTCCGGCCTTCGCCGGAATGACGAGGCGGGGACCCTTCGCCGGAATGGCGGGGCCGGACCGTTGGGTAAGTCTTCACCGTCACCCCGGCGAAGGCCGGGGTCCAGGAGTGCCGGCACGCTTACGTCGGAGTCTCTAATGCCTGTCCTGGATACCCGCATTCGCGGGAATGAGCGGAAGATAGTGAACCTCGCGAATGATTCTGGATTCCGGCCTCGCCGGAATGACGGCGCGTCCCCGTTCGTTGGCATTTGCGCGATGCGCTACCTATGTTGCGGATTGATCGAAGAGACAGATGGCCCCGACAATGACCGCCCAAAATCCGCTGCTGCAATCTCCGCCCGACGACCTCGGCCTGCCGCCCTTCGCCGACATCCGGCCGGAGCACTTTCGCCCGGCGTTCGACGCCGAGATGGCGCGGCAGAAAGCGGCGGTAGCGGAGATCGTCGGCAGCGAGAAGCCGGTGACGTTCGCCAACACCATCGTGCCGCTCGAACTTTCCGGCCTCGGGCTCGACCGGGTGGCGGCGATCTTCTTCCATCTCTCCAGTGCCGACACCAACGATGCGCTGCAGGCGATCGAGCGCGACATCGCACCGGTGCTGGCGCGCCACGGCAACGAGATCTTCATGGACCGGGCGCTGTTCGACCGCATCGCAGCGGTGTGGGCGGCGCGGGAGACGCTCGGTCCCGAGGAGCGTCGCGTGACCGAGCGCTACGACACGATCTTCCGGCGCGCCGGCGCCGGCCTCGATGACAGTGCGAAGCAGCGGCTGGCGGCGATCACCGAGCGGCTCGCCATCATCGGCACCGAGTTCGCACAGAACGTGCTCGCCGACGAAGCGGGCTTCATGCTCGTGCTCGACGGGCCGGACGATCTCGCCGGGCTGCCCGATTCAGTCATCGCGGCGGCCGCGGAAACGGCGGCGGAGCGCGGCCTGAACGGCAAGCATGTCATCACCTTGTCGCGTTCGTCGATCGAGCCGTTCCTGACCTTCTCGACGCGGCGCGACCTCCGCGAAAAGGCGTTCAATGCGTGGGTGAAGCGCGGCGAGTTCGGCGGCAAGACCGACAACCGCGCGCTGATCTCCGAGACGATCGCGCTGCGCGCCGAGCGCGCGCGGCTGATGGGCTACGGCACCTACGCCGAGTTCCGGCTCGCCGACACCATGGCGAAGACGCCGGCGGCGGTGCGCGAACTGCTCGAATCGGTGTGGTGGCCGGCGCGGGCGCGCGCGGCCGACGAGGCGGCGGCGCTGCAGAAGGAGATCGCGGCCGACGGCGGCAACTTCAAACTGGCGCCGTGGGACTGGCGCTTCTATGCCGAGCGGGTGCGCAAGCGCGCCTACGATCTCGACGAGGCGGAGCTCAAGCCGTATTTCCAGCTCGACCGCATGATCGCCGCCGCGTTCCATGTCGCGAACCGGCTGTTCGGGCTTTCTTTCGCCGAGGTGAAGGACGCGCCGCTCTATAATCCCGACGTGCGGGTGTGGCGGGTGATGCGGGCGGGCAAGCCGGTCGGCACCTTCCTCGGCGATTATTTCGCCCGCGCCTCGAAGCGCAGCGGCGCGTGGTTGTCGGCGCTGCGCGACCAGCAGCGCCTTTCCGGCGACGTGACGCCCGTCATCGTCAACGTGATGAGCTTTGCCAAGGCGCCGAAGGGCAAACCGACGCTGCTTTCCTTCGATGACGTGCGCACGCTCTTCCACGAATTCGGCCATGCCCTGCACGGGCTCCTCTCCGACGTGACCTATCCACTGATCGCCGGCACCAACGTGGCGCGCGATTTCGTCGAGCTGCCGTCGCAGCTCTACGAGCACTGGGCCGAGCAGCCGGAAATTCTCCGCGAGTTTGCGGTGCATGCCGAGACCGGCAAGCCGATTCCGGAGGCGCTGCTCGACAAGCTGATCAAGGCACGCCGCTTCAACCAGGGCTTCGCGACGGTGGAATACACCTCTTCGGCGCTGGTCGATCTCGACCTGCACCTGCTGCCCTCGGCCGAGAACGTCGATGTCGTCGCTTTCGAAAAAGCGGCGCTCGACAAGCTCGGCATGCCGCAGACGATCGTCATGCGCCACCGCACGCCGCACTTC